>JAQVID010000195.1 GCA_028695865.1 Thermoguttaceae bacterium
AAATCAGTCATTCGCTTGATTTTTCACTTGGTCAGGCAAACGCACGCTCGTTCAATGCCTCGTTCTGATGTGCGGTCAATTCGCGAATTCCTTTTTTGCCCAACGCAAGAAAATGGACAAGTTGTTCTTCAGAAAAAGTTGCCTCTTCGCCCGTTCCCTGGATTTCGATAAAACGCCCACTGCCGGTCATGACAAGATTCATATCGACTTGAGCGGCAAAGTCTTCCTGATAGCACAAGTCCAACATCGGTTGACCTTCGACAAGTCCAACACTGACCGCCGCGACAGAATCATTAAGC
The DNA here is from genome assembly GCA_028695865.1 of Thermoguttaceae bacterium. Classification (GTDB taxonomy): domain Bacteria; phylum Planctomycetota; class Planctomycetia; order Pirellulales; family Thermoguttaceae; genus JAUNBG01. The sequence goes on from JAQVID010000195.1 coordinate 300, forward strand.
GGAAGACGACTCGGGTCAGGAAGAATATCGCGTATCGAGCGCAGCGCGTCATAGAGAGCAACGTACGCTCCTGTAATACTGAGTGTTCGCGTTCCGCCATCGGCCTGAAGAACATCACAATCCAAATAGATTGTTCGCGGGCCAAGCTGGTCCAGGTGAACAACAGACCGGAGCGAACGACCGATGAGCCGCTGGATTTCAGTAGCTCTGCCGTCAGGGCGATCAGCTCGTGCGGCTCGCGGAGCCGTGCTCCCGGGCAACATGCGATATTCAGCGGTCACCCAGCCGCGGCCGTCGGCTTCCATCCACGGAGGAACCTTTTCCACGACCGAGGCAGTGCAAAGAACCATGGTCTCGCCCGCGGAAACAAGCACGCTTCCTGCGGCGGTTTTCGTGAATCGACGCTGCATGCGAACCGGACGCAGTTGGTCGAAAACGCGATGATCAAGTCGATCCATATATACCTGTCTCTTTTCAGTTTTCGAGTTGCATCTGAATGTCCCCGCATGCCAAGAGCAAACGGGGAATGAGTCAGACTGTCATGACCATCACGCTTCACGATAATCATACTTCATGCTGATCACGCATACATCGCGATGATCACGCTTCGTCCAGCAGTTCAACGGCAGCGAATTTTTGTCCTTCGAGCATGGCCAAACTGGCACCGCCCCCGGTACTCACGTGCGAAACCTTGTCGGCGTAACCCAGTTTTTGAATCGCCGCCGCACTGTCGCCCCCGCCGATAATGCTTATGCAATCGGTTTCGGCAATCGCTTGGGCGACCGCTTTGGTTCCTTCGTCGAACGGAGGCATTTCGCAAACACCCATCGGACCGTTCCAGACGACCGTCTTGGCATCGCGAACGATTTGGGAATAAAGTTGAGCCGTCTTCGGACCAATATCCAAACCTTCGTAATCGTCCGGAATCTCACCAGCGTCAACAATCTTTTTATTGCAATCGGCTTTGAATTCGTCGCCGGCATGGGTATCAACAGGCAGAACGAGCTTGCCTTTACCGGAAGCAAGAAGTTCCTTGGCCAAATCGACTTTATCCGTTTCGACGAGACTCTTGCCCACCTTGCCCCCTTCGGCCAAAGAGAACGTGTAAGCCATGGCTCCACCAATCAGAACTTTGTCGCAAATACCCAGCAGGTTCTTAATGACCATAATCTTGTCGGATACTTTCGCACCACCAAGAATGGCGACAAACGGTCGGGCAGGACTGCTAATCGCGTCAGTTAAATACTTAATTTCTTTTTCGACGAGAAAGCCGCACACTTTCGGCTTACCTGACATCGCTTCCGGTACGGCGACCATCGAAGCATCGGTCCGATGGCATGTTCCAAAGGCGTCATTGACGTAAACATCGGCGAAGGCGGCCAATTGAGCGGCGAACTCGGCATTGCCTTTTTTCTCGCCCGGCTGGAATCGAAGGTTCTCCAACACAACAACTTCACCGTCGCCCAACGCGGCAACTTTGGCCTTGGCGTCGTCGCCTACCGTGTCGGTCGCGAATGTTACCTTGTTCGGGACAAGTTCGGCCAAGCGTTTGGCCGTCGGGGCCAAGGTATACTTCGGGTCCGGAGCATCCTTCGGACGCCCCAGATGACTCATTAAAATAACACGACCACCACGATCGAGCACTGACTTGATCGTCGGAAGCGCCATTTGAATACGGCGATCATCCGTAATATTTCCGTTTTCGTCAAGCGGAACATTAAAATCAACACGAATCAACACTTTTTTGCCGGCAACGTCGACGTTTGCAATAGTTTTTTTCGCCATTTGTAATCCTTTAATCTACTCTGAATAGCGGGGTCTGATTTGACATCCATAAACAATATTTCTATTTTACAAGTTCCTCTTCTTTTTGCCAAGGAGTACACCAAAGGAATGTCTGCTTACTGCTTGAGCACCATTCAAAGAAACATGCCTCTCAACAGTAGCCCCCTATCGAAAACGGGTCCCGGGAAAACAAATTTTTCCAAAACTTGAAGAAAAAAAGTATCCGCGGTCGTTTTCGACCAAAATAATTTACCGTGTAAGATTTATGTTTGATTGTTGTAAATTGCCTTTTCGTTATTTTTTATCAAGTTTTCGCAATTTGAATGTAAAATGGACTAAAATTTGGAATTTTTTTGTTTTCATGCTAAAACACTTATTGCAATTCGCGAAAAAGAACATATGATTATATTGCTTGGGTTGAGAGTATAACCACTACAACCCTTTTATTTGCAAATCGTTTAGGTAGTACCCGTTATTCATTTAAGAAAAGAAAAGGTGAAGAAACATGAAAAAGTATTTTGTTCTCCTCGTTGCTGGTCTGTGCTTTGTCGTTATGGGTTGCAAGCCTGCTGATCAAGCTGCCCCGGCTCCAAAACCGGCTGCCCCTGCCGCCAAGCCGGCTGTTGACGCTGCGAAACCGGCTGCTGATGCTGCGAAACCGGCTGCTGATGCTGCCAAACCGGCCGCTGATGCCGCGAAACCGGCCGCTGATGCCGCCAAACCGGCTGCTGACGCCGCCAAACCGGCCGCTGATGCCGCCAAACCGGCCGCTGATGCCGCCAAACCGGCCGCTCCCGCTGCCAAACCGGCTGAAGCCAAGAAGTAAAACAAATTCTGTTTTAACATAGAACCTGCAACGGCAACTCCTTTCGACAGAAATGATTGCTGTTGAATCAGATTTGGAAGAACACCCCATGTTTTGGGGTGTTTTTTTTTGCTCGCGGTGCCATGCGGGGACGCAAGGGTACGGAGAACATATCCCTTGCGTTACGGTCTTTCTTGTTTTCTGTGTCACGCAAAGACGCGAAGACGCAAAGAAATATTCCCCTGTTTTGCGATGTTTTTTTCTTCACTGTGTCTGCTGCGGTGGTACTGCCGAGGCGCGATCCGCGTTGCGACTGCTCCAGTTGATCTGTTCGAGAAACGAAGGCGATTTAGCGTTTGCGGTCGAGGTTGCCCCTTTCTTGTTGTCTGTACCTTCTTCCGCGGCGGATTGTTTATCTTGATCAAACAGTTGTTGAAGTTCGATCCATTTCGCGTTGTTGGCGCTGCCTGGTTCAAGAACCATTTTATTCAGGGCAACCCAATCGACAACGGCCAGATCAAACTGAACCGGATATTTCAGCCGGACATAATTGACCGCGTCTTTTCCCTGCCGCTCTACGAGACTTTGCTCACGATCATCAAGTTTGTCAGCCAGAACAGGTTCATTGATTGCAAAATCGGTAACTAAAGCAAGAAACACATAAATGAAAACAGTTGATTTAATATTATCGTAATCTATCATTTTGATTGCCGTTCCAAATGATTTTTTGATGTAGACAACTTTTTTACTTTTCGCGCTGTCCGAGGAAGTATTTACCGATCCTCCAAGCTGCACAGAGTAAAATTCATCGAGCATGAGATGAACCATCACCCCGACAAACATGGCCGAGGCCTTGAAAAGTCGTTCAGGCTCCTCGCCGGAGGACAATATATAAATGATTTCCGAAGCAAGCAAAGCCATAGGGATACTGTGACACATTCCCCTGTGACGCGTAAATCGCTTGATTAAGGTTCCGATCACAGTATAAGTAAAGACGAACGCGCCTCCACCAATAACCACCACCGATTCCGGAGTCATGGGAAAATCACGCAAGCGGCTGACAAGCATGAGAGCGGAAAAACCGGCGACAATCGACAGGCAACGCTGAAAGGAAATACTTGTCTTACTGTCAATATCGGGCAGAATACCGCCAATACTGCATAAAACGGCAGCCAGACACGAATCGGCAAAAGGAACTGAACCAAAGCAATGAGCTCCAACGCCAATGGCAATTCCAGCAGTAGTACTGCAAGTCAAGTGAGTAGAATAACCAGCCATGATCGCGTGACATCCTTATCAAAGCGAATTGTTTCCTGTTTGTGTGTATTTCTCCTTTTTAATGTATTTTCGCCAATGTGCCAAGATCAAAATAACAAAAAAGACAAATTATTTCCTCCCGTTCACAGGCTGGTATGATTTATTTGCTCGTTTGGGTAAGATAGACAAACCCGTATAGAAAGGTCGCGCACGACCGTCATAAGGGAGTGTTGGGGCTTATTCGGACCGCTCACTCCCTAATCGCGCTCGTTTCACTCGCTCCATGTACGGGCCCCTTGCGGGAATTTCCCGCCTGACGGATGGCGTTTTCCCCGCTTAACCACCAGAGAGCGAACCGGAAAAAATTATTTTCCTTCGATAAGATTAAACGCGGCGGGACGATCAGAATGCAATGTCGCCCAAAACGGATGTTGACGGTCACAACGAGTTCGGACATCTTCCAGAATAACGCGAACCGAAGGAACGATCAATCCGTTTTGCGGAGTAAGCTTGGACATATTGTACATGACCTCGGCTTTTTGACTGAAATCGAGCAGTTCGGGCGAAAGGCAAATGGTCGCCGAGGAAGCACTCGACTTGATCTTCAGACTGTTGTTGTTAATTTTGAAGAATTCCGTTTTGGCAGGCCGTTCTATCTCCGGTTTGCCGGCGACCCAGAAATCAGGATCAATCATCGCGGAAACGGGAAAACTCCACAGCTCAACGGACCAAAAGAAATGATCCCAACGACGAACAGAGTAAACCTGTTTTTCTTCCTTGGAGAAAAAATCACGTTTACGCAAACCCATCCACTCGAAAATACGAACCAACTCGTCGGAAAACGATTCGCTTCCCCTGCCGCGAAATTGGACGTACGTCATGTCGAACGGCTTGCTCATATCCATTCCCCAATCGAGCACTTCTTGCGACAGATTGAGTTTACCCCCGTCGAGTTCACCACCCACCGCGTAAACAGAAACGTATTGAGCGTTTCGTTTCAGAAGAGCCGGGAATTTGTTCGCGGCACCGCAGATGGGAATGATTCCGGCCCAAAGATCGGGATGTGCCAGTCCCAGGTCCCAGGCAGCATCACCACCGCAGCCATGCCCCGAAAGAAAAACCTGGTCGGTATTGATCGAGAATCTTTTCATGGCATCGCGCATGGAAATAAGAATTGCGGCGTGTTCCCGGGCATTGTATGTATAAGGCCTGCCCGGCTGGGTCCAAAGAGGAGCAATGACAATGTACCCATTTCGGGACGCCTGACCAAATCGCTGTGCCGAGACGGTCTTGTCGGCGTTTGTCGTCCGCTGCCACGAACCGCACCACCAATCCAGTTGCATTTGCGGCGTCGTTCGCAGTCCATGAAGTGTAATCACAGCCGGATACTTGCGATTATGCTCGTATTCCGGCGGTAATTGAACGCAATAATAAATTGAAGTTCCATCGAAGGAAGGCACCTCAATTTCGTAGAACCCTGGCGATTCCCGTCGGGAAGCAGGCGTACTTTGCGGGGGCTTCATACGCGCAATAATTCGGGCAATTCGTTCCGGCGAAGTTGCTTCTTCTTTTCGAATCTCTTCCCAAAGAGCGTCACGACGAATGGCAAGCGTTTCCAAAAAATACCGTCTGATCAGTCGGCGAACGCGATACATGGACGCTGCCATTTCAAGCCGGTTATCCAAGCCTTCATTACCAGCGATCCAACTGGACAAGCCTATGGCCAATCTGGCATCGTCAGCCTGGCTTGCGTCTTGCAAGGTCAAAAGAAATTCGGTAAAACGGTCAAGTGTATTGTGATTCAGTTCACGGCGTATTTCATTGAGAATCGGTTCGACACCTGCTTTTATGCCCTCGTCTTTTATCTTTGCAAAACGCGATTCCAGTTCGGCTATGATTTGATCCCGACGCTTGTCGATCTCCTCGCATTCCTGTGACATGCGGCGTATCTCCTGAAGCTTGTCCGCAGAGACTTCCTGTGACTCGAAGTCGTGAAGCATTTCGCGAACCTGCTCGAACTGTCCCGCACGGCGACGAAGCACAAGTTCATCGACGATACGCTGTGAAGCAAGTTGACGAATAAGCTGCAAACCTGTTTGAAGTCGCGATTCGTTTGCGTTATCCGTTTGGAAATCCGCCAATATCTCTTGAAGTTCCGCCGCCGCCTGCTCGTATAATTCCGCCTGAACATAAAACTGGTACAGACGAAGCCGGTCGTCAAGCGACTTCGGATTGATCTGACGGCGCACCAGATTACTCAACGTTTCGCGCGGAATACTGTAAGGCGAAAGTCGCATATCATTATTATAATTCAAGC
>JAQVID010000196.1 GCA_028695865.1 Thermoguttaceae bacterium
TAACTGTGGCAGGAGTCTTGGTTGCTCTTGAGAATCAGCTTGTACGAAAACGGTTCGATTAGTTTTCGTGTCGTGCGACGTGCGATCCCTCGTTTTCCGAAGGTAAACGGGGAGTGAATGACCGAAAACTGAAGAATCGGTAGTAAAAAGAACAAAAAAGTCGGCCGGACGGTCGCGGGAAGTTTTCTTCACGAGGAAAGTCCGGGCTCCACAGGATACGGTGGTGGGTAACGCCCACCGGTCGCAAGATCAGGGAAAGTGCAACAGAAAGTATACCGCCTTGGCGCGATCGTTTCGTTTGAAATGATGGTGTTGGGGTAAGGGTGAAATGGTGCGGTAAGAGCGCACCAGCGGGCAGGTGACTGTCCGGCTCGGCAAACCCCACCGGGAGCAAGGTCAAGCAGAAACGGTCAGAGTCTTCGGGCACTGACGGGGGCGATCCGTCCAATCGTTTCGGGTAGACCGCTTGAGCGACCAGGCAACTGGTCGCCTGGATAAATGACCGTCTCCGATGTTTCGGAACAGAACCCGGCTTACAGGCCGGCTTTTTTGTTTTTTGCGTATTTGTTTTTTGTGTGTTTTTCATTGTATTGAACTTCGGCGACGAGGTTTATTAAGGAGCGTTTCCTGTCTGTTTTCGAAACACGGGGTTATTCATTCCGACCTGCGTAAACAGACGGAATCATATCATCAGACGGTAAAATCAAGGCTCTTGCGGAGCCGGAATCATCCTCCACCCCCCCAAAAAAAGGAATTTCATGAAACTCAAAATCTGTACTCTGTTTTTTTGTTTACTGTTTTTGTGTGTATCGGCCCAAGCGAACCATTCCGGGGACAAAGTTGTCTTCGAGGCGGCAGATGTACCGACCAGCGGCTGTCTTGTCATTCAAGCCGATTTTTCGTCGCTTCTTCGGTGGTATGGGATTCCGGAAGGAAAGTTTGCCGGCGTTGATTTTCTTTTGGACGGCAAAGCCTTCCCGGGCCAATTCATTCCGGTTGATTCGGCGGAAAAGGGAATGGTCGCGTTTAAATTTTCTCCTGAACTTGTCGAAAAGTCGAAGCAGCAAAATATTGTGATCGAATTGAAGTTCCTGCGAGCAGGGAATGAATTGAAACCCATTACGATGCAGGACGAGACGAAAGAGAATGTGCAGATCGTGCGGCCTGATTACGTTGTATCCATGAACAGCAAAAAGGGCGGCTTTCCTGACAAGATCAAGTTTACGCGTTCGGGGCAAGTCTGTTCCGGTTTCATGTGGTATGATCGTTTGCACCATGTAGAACTTGGCGGCTGGAATCTTTCGGAAGACAAGGATGCCCGGCTTGCGATTGTTTCGGACGGTCCTGTTTGTACGGTGGTGCGTCAATCGGCCCGATTTCTCAATTATAAAAAGAGCGAACCGGCTTCGAAGCCTCATGCTGTTTATCACTGGCTCTATTTCAAAGGCAACGAACCACTGGTATACGTTTCGGCTCAATTTATTCAAGAAGAAGCGTTTGCCTGGCGTGAACTTCATTTTGCGGAGTTTCATCCCAATGGTCAATTTCCTTCCTGGGCCGCGTCCTCTCGACTGATGATTGCTCCGACAGACAAGCGGACAAAAGGAACCGGCAAATACAATGGCAGTGGCGACTCGGTTCGTTTCAAGCATGCCGGTGCCGTTTGCTCCGGTTCCGACGCGATTGCAATGTTCGCAACACAACTTTCCGTCTATGACGGCAAGAATAAAATATCTTCGTATTTACTTGCCGATCCGGGATTTGCCTGGACCGTTTGGGATCAAAAGGAAGTCCACAACGCATGCTGGTTGCGACTTGGAGAACTCAAAGGGGAGGCACCCGCCGTCAATAAGGCGTTGGACGATTATGCCGCTTCCTTGCTTTCCGGGCACATGACCCTGAAGATCAACAAAACGAAAAGCGATACAGCACGTTGGCTTGACAGCGCGGCGACAACCGCCCTTGTCAGCGGCGGAGTCGCGTCCGCTTCTGAAGTCGATGTCGTCTCGAAGCTGAAACCATTTGCCGCAGACGGCAAATACGTCGCAATCGAAAGCGGAGATTTGGGTATGCTGCTTGCCCGACAGAAAGCGGGCGATTCCGAATCGCTTGGTCTCTTGTCGCTCGTAGACCGCAAGACTTTCACGACGCTCACGGCTGGCGCGATTTCTTCCCTTTTTACAATAGACCTGCGCGATTTGAAGTCGGAGAAAAAAGAATCGCTTCAAGTATCGTCTTTGACCGGTTGGAAAAAAATCGATGTGCAATCGGACGCTCAAGCGCGAAGCTGTCGCATGACGTTTGCCGAACCGACTTTGGTTGATCCGGCCGAAGCGAAAAAAATCTCTGTTGTAATTACCTGTACTGCGCAACAGGGAGCGGGGCTTGATTTGTCCCTGGAATTTATTTCGGATTCCAAGCGTTATTCGCTCATGAAGACGGTATTCCCGTCGGTGAATCTTTGTTCGCTGGGACGCAATATGAAAGCGTTTTATCCGACCGGACCTGGACTTGTTTTCGCCAAACCGATTGAAAATCAGGTTAATCAGGATCAATTGTATCCATCCGGTTTTGGTGCGCCGATGGCATGGATGGCGTCGTGGGACAAGTCGACCGATTGCGGTCTTTATTTTGGTTTTCACGATCCTGATGGGACGCCCAAAACGCTCCGTTTGAAGGGGAACGATCCTTCGCACTCTTTACTCATGGAATATGAACATCCGACTCCAAACATGACGCTGCCGGCCAATTCATGTGTGGTGCCCGGTGTTGCGCACTTGCAAGCGTTACACGGAGACTGGTTCGACGCGGCGTGCATGTACCGCGGTTGGGTCCGCGCGCATGCCAAATGGTATCCCAAGCCCGGTCCGGAAGGTCGTACGGATACGCCTGATTGGATGAAGAAACTGTGCCTGTGGTGTATTACGGGTGGTCCAACCGACAAAATGCCGGGCCGCATGAAAGCGTTCAAAGAAGCGTTTGGCGTACCTGGGGCGTGCCATTGGTATAATTGGCATGTCATTCGTTTTGACAACGATTATCCGCATTTCCTTCCGAGTCTTGACGGTTTTAAAGAAGCCGTTCTTGAAATTCAGAAGGATGGTGATTTCGTCGTCATGCCGTATATTAACGGTCGTTTGTGGGATACTCATGACCGCGACACGGAAGATTGGCAGTTCACAAAATTGGCAAAACCGTTCGTTTCGAAACAGGAAGACGGTTCCCCCAAAGTTGAGTCGTATCACAGTAAAGAAAAGGACGGCAACAAGGTTGTGCTTGGCGCGATGTGTCCTTACACGAAATTCTGGCAAGACAAGCAGCGTCAGTTGGTTCTGCGTCTCATGAACGAGGAACATGTTCAGGCGGTTTATCTCGATCAGATTTCCGCGTCGCGAACAACACTTTGTATGGACCCGACTCATGGTCATGCGCTCGGCGGTGGGAACTGGTGGTTGACCGGCTATTGGCAAATGCTCAGTCGAATCCGAACGGATATGAAGCGGGAAGTCGCCGACTATCCGCTTTCCCCGGAAGAGAAATCGCTGTTCAAAGCCAATCCGAATCACTTGAAAAATCGTGTGCTTACCAGCGAATGCAATTCCGAGACGTATGCTCATGTACTCGACGGATTCCTGACCTGGCACTGGCAATATCAAGACGCGGTACCTGCGTTTTCGACTGTTTACGGCGGAGGCGTTACGCAAATGTTTGGTCGCGCTTATGCCGGAAACGATGCCGCGTGGCGCATGAAGGCTGCCGAATCGCTCGTCTTTGGCGAACAGATCGGTTGGTTCAATGACAGTGTCGTTAAAAATGTGGAACTGATGAAATTCCTTCGTCAGGTCGTTCGCATGAGATTTCATCGGATCGATTATTTCTTCAAGGGTGAACTGGCAAGGCCTGTTTCATGGCTCGATACCATGCCGACCATGACAGAAGACTGGAAGTGGTCCGGTCAGGAAAAAATCATTACCGCCGATGCGGTGCGAACCGGAACGTTACGACTGTGCGATTTCGCCGATCGTCAAAAAGGAAAAACGACTGTAAAGTCGGCGATAATCCTCTTTGCCAACGCGTCTGACCAGAATATTAAATCGCGTATCGGTTTGAATCTGTCCGAACTCGGTTTCGCAAAAGGAAGTTTCGAACTGCGCAAAGTCGATTCGGAAGGAAAAAGTCAGGTACTGCCCGCGACGGCTTTAACAGAGCCGTTTGACTTCCCGGGGCAATCGGTCTTTGCCTTGGAACTCCTTGCGAAGTAAGTATCGTGTGCCCGAAGTAAGTATCGCGGACCGCAATCCCCGTTTCGGGGTTCGTACCCTTCGTCGAGTTCCGAACTCCTTTTGTCAAGTCCGGCTTTTCGCGATCGATTCTTCGGTCTTCGGTCATTGACTCCCCGTTTGCCTTCGGAAAACGGGGGGATCAGGCCGGGGGGGAATGCGTTCTTTTTTAAACTTCGTTTTGCTTGAAGGGCTTCATGTTTTCACTTGGACGCGTGGGGGGAGTTCGGAGTCGCGACTTGAGGTGCACCGTAATACCGCTCAATGAGATGGTGTACGAGTATTGTATAGCTGTGCGCGAATAGGTTGTAGGTTGCAATAAACATAGTGTGTAACAGGACAATTATTGTTTTAAGAACAAAATATGTGTTTGCGAGCGTATGTAACATATATGGTATAAGGTCACGCATTTCTTTTCTTCAGTCCAAGTCGTTACATGCGGTCCCTACCCGGTGAAAAATACAGGTAATGCGGGAAAAAAAAGCGTCAAAAGTTCAAAAAGTATGGACAAAAAACGGGAAATAGGTAATAATAGAAGAGATATGTTGTTATTTGCATTTATTACCTTTAACAAGCCAATGTGAGGCGATTCAATGGGAACCGAATCAAACATTGTTGTCGAAACCAAGAACCTGACCAAGATTTATCGAGACTTTTGGGGCCGTCAAAAAGTACGCGCGCTCAAGGCGCTCGATTTGGAAATTCGTCAGGGTGAAGTGTTCGGGCTTTTGGGCCCCAACGGGTCTGGTAAGACGACGACGATCAAACTTCTTCTGGGTCTTCTTTTCCCCACCAGTGGTGAAGTGAATATTTTGGGGCGTCCGGCGTCGGATGTCGGCAAGAACGAGCGCATAGGTTATTTGCCTGAAGAGTCGTATCTTTACCGATTTTTGAACGCGGAAGAGACACTGAATTTCTATGGCAGTCTGTTCAATATGACAGGCGCAGTCCGTCGTCAGCGTGTTGCCCAACTGATTTCCATGGTAGGACTTGAGTCGGCCAAAAAGCGTCAGTTGCGAGAATATTCCAAGGGCATGACCCGGCGTATCGGGTTGGCTCAAGCGCTGATCAACGATCCGGACCTGATTCTTTTGGACGAACCGACCAGCGGACTGGACCCGATCGGAACGCGAAGCATGAAAGATTTAATTCTTGACCTGAAAGAGCAAGGCAAGACGGTTATCATGTCGAGTCACTTGTTGGCCGACGTGCAAGACGTATGCGACCGGATCGCGATTTTATACCAGGGTGAGTTGAAAGAACTTGGCCGGGTGGAAGATTTGCTCAAGATTGGCGACGAGACCGAGATTCGCGTCAAAGGTTTGTCGAAAGAAGGTCAAGCCCGGGTTTTGGAAGCGATAAAGCGGGAAAATGCCGAAACGTTGTTCTGCGGCAATCCGACGACATCGCTCGAAGAACTCTTCCTTAAAATCATCGAGGAAAGCGAAGCCCGACCTGGCAAACGGGTTCGCGGAGGAGGAAACGACTGATGGTTATCGAGAAACCCGTACCTGCATTCCTGGATTGGATCGGTCCGGCATTGTTGAACTGGCTTGTAGCGGTTGGTTCACTGCTGGTACTGTTTGCGATCGTCGGTTTTATTTTTATGCTGATTCGCACGGGCCCGGGCCAGGTCTTTTCCGCGTTTTCAAAAAACATTATTAAAGGCTTTGAAGACCTTGCGGACACTTCCTGGCGTCGTGTCTTCGCGATTGCCAGCCTTATTATCAGAGAGTCCATTCGCAAAAAGGTCATTGTTGTTTGCGTGATCTTTTTGCTGTTGCTCATGTTTGCCAGTTGGTTTTTGGACCCCAAGAGTACCGACCCGGCAAGACTTTACCTCAGTTTTGTCTTGTCGGTTACGAACTACCTGGTTCTCCTGCTGGCCTTGTTCCTTAGTGCATTGAGTCTTCCGAGCGATTTCAAGAACAAAACGATTTTCACCATCGTAACCAAACCGGTTCGCGCCAGCGAAATCGTTTTGGGGCGAATCGTCGGACTTGCCGTGATCGGTACCGGTATTTTGCTTCTCATGGCCCTGGTGAGTTATCTGTTTGTCTCGTCCAGTTTGAGTCATACGCACGTCGTGATAGACCGGGAAGATATTTCCCCGGTGGTGCGAACAGAAAAATCGGGGCAGACCACGGACGCAACGACCGTCGTTGCCAAGGGAGAA
>JAQVID010000197.1 GCA_028695865.1 Thermoguttaceae bacterium
ATAAAGGGAATAGACAAAGAAAATCCCAATGATGATATTTCCAGTAAATTTGATTCTCTCGAAAGATCAACGCTTGAAAAATTCTCATCGAAAAAGGAAAATTCTTCTCAAGTAAACGTTGAGCCAACGAGCCAATCTTCTTCTAACAAAATCCTAAATCAGCAAAAAAATTATGATTTTGGAACAACAACATTAATAACGTCGCTGGTTATGTATAGCGTCGGAGCAATGTTGGCGAACCCGGATTGGACGCTTTTGGCGTTGGAAGTCGGCGGAATAACCGCTATTTTGTTGCAATTCAAACTTCAACTTCATCAAATCGCGGATCGGTTAGGCGAAAATGATATGAAGGCGATTATGCAGTTCGTCATGATTTCCTTCGTTATACTGCCTCTTTTACCCAATCGCAGTTTTGGTCCCTTTGACATATTCAATCCGTATGAAACCTGGCTCATGGTCGTTTTGATTGTCGGCATGAGTTTGGCGGGATATGTTTGCTATCGTTTCTTTGGAGAGAACACCGGAATTTTGCTCGGGGGTATTTTCGGAGGAACAATTTCGAGTGCCGCGACCACTATTTGCTATGCCCGAATGGAAGGGCAAAAGGCAATCAGTCGTCGGACGGCCGCGACCGTGATTCTGATTGCGACATCGGTTTCAATCATTCGGCTTTTGGTGTTGTCGGCGGTCGTTTCAGACCAATTCTTTTACGCGGCTTTTTGGCCGTCGTTTCTGTTTTTTTTGGGCTGTTTGGTTCCGGCGTTGTTTCTTTGGTATTCTGCCCGGGGAGAAAGTTTTTCACTTCAGGAGCATGCCAATCCGACGCAATGGCGTTCGGCCCTGACATTTGGTCTTCTTTACGCGGGGATCGCCGCCGCGATGAAAATTGCTTCGGTCAGGTTCGGTAGTGAAGGTATTTGTTGGGTAGCGGGAATTTCGGGCCTGACCGACACCACCGCGGTCACGCTTTCAACGGCGAGACTTTCGCTTCAGGACAGCAACCTTATTCTTCAAGGCTGGCGAGTCATTATTATCAGTTCGCTTGCCAATATTCTGTTCAAATGGGTTACGGTCGGTTTTCTGGCGGGAGCGAATTTTGCGTATTACATGTTCCAGATGTTTCTTTTCCCGGTACTGGCGGGAATGGCCATTCTGTTTTTCTGGGGCTGAAACGCGGCTGTATCAAACCTTCTTTTGGACAAAGCCGTAAATCTGTCATAATCGGGGCTTTCAAAATAACCTCTTTTATAAAAAATAAATAGTGGCAGGGAAGGATGTTTCCCGATGGTTGTTTAGTATAAAAGGAATCGCCGCAATCCGCGATATCCCAAGTTAAAAAATCTTTTTCATAATGATGACATGAGAAAACGAGACATGACCGATTTCGATTTTTACAACGAGAATTCATATTCTTTTCCCCAAGAGTCGGAAGTGGAAGAGCGAGAAGATATTCCTTATTTTGGCAGTTTTCCTGAACTGTTTGAATCGTTTCGCGCAGTAACCGGGTATCATATTTATCTGGTGCGTCAAGGCGGAGCTTTGCCCGGGAAAACCACGAACAAGACAAGCCAAGAGAACAGCCCGATCGAATTTCTGATTCGGATACCGGTCGAGAACAGTCTTCACCGTGTTTTGGGAACTCTTGTCGTTTGGAAAGACGAGAAAGCTTCCGAACACATGAAGGAATCTCTGGTAACCAGGTTAGCCAAAGGAGTTGCGGCGACGGTCAACGAAACATATCGCTGGGTCTATGTTTTGCGGGAAAACAAAATGAGTCAAGCGGTTTGGGCTTTGCATCCGGAAACGCAGCCTGCCAAGGAAGAGATTCCTCTGGCGGAACAGATTCGAAAAATATTGAAAAACGGATCAAGATTAATCGTCTGCCAGGCCGCTTCGCTCTATTTGCTCGACCAGGAAACAACCCTTTTGAATTTGTGCGCATGCTGGGGCTTGCCGGACGACCGACTGACCGAACCACCCAGACCGCTCAAGTCGGCAAGGGCCGATCTGGAAGCTTTGCTGGGCAATACCGTTATTCTCAACGAGGAACATTTAACCGATTATTGGCGAGTTCCCGAGACGTTCGCAACGTCCCTGTGTGTTCCGGTTGCTTCTGACGATACGATACTTGGAACATTGTGGTTCTTCAGCGACAGCCGCCGTCGCTTCAGCCCCGCCGACATGACCGCGATCGAAATGATTGCCGGGCGGCTTACCGCCGAGTTGGAAAAGAGAGCCATTCGCAGTGATTATGCCTGTTTTCGCAAGCTTTCTGAAATGGAGCAGGACAATTCTTCCACAGGTTCGACGCGCGCAGCAATGTAAATTGGGGTATACTGCGCACAATTGCTTATTTTGCGTCTTTTCTGTTTGCTTGTCCGTGTGTGGCCAATATGCTATACCAATATATATAGGGTCGTTCTTGATATATAGGGTAGCGATTGGAACACTGCTTTTTCGTTTTTGGGATTTTACCATGTCCTGTAAAATATGAGTGCGCGGGGCTCCGCCCAGGTACCCGAAAGGTTATCGGAATCGCCCTATAGATATCCCTCTAGATATATTGGCTAATGAAGCGGCACCAACCTCCTTCTTTCCAGAGGCAAACAGGGAACGCGTTTTAGGATGAAGTCGGGCAAAAGAAAGAATCGCGACAATGCCAGCGGCGGTCCCATGGCATGAACCTTAGGATGATATCTCTGGTAACGGTGCTGAGTCGCTGGAGAGAGAATGAAATACCGGTTTGTTTCCCTGGCAATTACTTCTTTTTCTGTGGATTACATTTATAACTCATTGATATATCATGAGTTATGCTTAAGTTTATCATCGTGAGTGATGCTTAAGCTAATACACATGGTTGCGTGATTCACGAGGAGAATCACGCGGCAGCAGACGTTGCCATTGTGGGGGCGAAGATTTTGTGAAGGCAAAGCGATTCGTGTTGTTTGTTTGAGACTGTCAAGCCTCTTCGTATATTGTGTATAATGTCTATTTTAAATTTCACGTTCTGTGAAACGGGCCGGAAAACGTTTTAGGACTGTCGTCAAAGTCGCTTGATTCGTTTTTTTGCTCCTGAAAAGGCGACAGCACCCCCCTCTTTAGGGTTGTTTTTTCTTTCTTATCTTATCCATATTCAAACTGTAAAAAGCGAATTTAAAAAGTTCCCGACATTTTACGCGATATGAACAGATATGATTCAACTGCTAAAGAAAAAAAGACCGATACTATCGTTACAGCCGTAAGTAGGTTAATGCCGCGGGCATTGACCGAACCCATTTATTGGATGATTCATTGCGTGAAAGAGGTGGGTAAAAGACCATGTCTCGATTAAGTTTAAAACTACTTATTGTCAGTATATTGCTGACATTGGCGACGACCTCAAATGCGTTTGCCCAAATGTCCCAGATGCGATTGTTCTCTCCGTATCCGGATGATGAATTCGGAGGAGGTGCATACATGCACGAGGGGTTTTATGGTTCAGTAGGTGCCGGAATCGTGTTTATCACGCAACCGCCCGATCAACTTATAGGAAACACGAAAGGTGGTTCCGAGTTGAGTGTTACGAATACAATTGGTGGGGCCAACGAAACGTCCGTATTCACGGCCGTTCCGACCGCCAGCCAAATGAACACGAGTAACATGGGAGGCAAGTGGGTTACCGCGACGGACTTCGAAGTCGGTAACATGCGAGGGCACCATGGTTGGTCGGTAAAAGGAACTGTGGTTTCTCCGATGAAGAACACGGTCAAAGGACTTGACGCCGGTATCAATATATATGACCCGGCCATCGTGGAAATTCAGCAGTGGGGAACGAACGGCAACTATTACCTTTGGAACCGGGGCACGGTTCCGCTTTTGACCCAACTGGATCAGGGCACCTTGGTAAAAGTTGGTCGTCTTTGGGGTATTGTCGGCCTGTACGGGAGTCAAACGACAGGGAACTCGTACTCTGGCGGTGGTTCGGCGAGCAGTTCCACGAGTACGGAAGACGAGAAGTACGCGTTCGTTGCGATTCCGCTGACATTCAATCAGTGGCAAGTCAGCACGAAATGTGACACGTTCAGTGTGGAAGCGATGTATACATATCGATTCCATCCCTTCCGAAGAGGCACGTTGGAATTCCTTGCCGGTGTTCGTTACACGGCCTTCAAAGAATCGATGGATTTTGCAGGTATGGCGTCAACGAAACTGACAACGGAGTATTCGGACACGCGAGTTGAGATTTTGCAAACCGGAACGCAATCGTCGACAGGTGGTCAAGCGGTGACCTCGACCTCGCAATCGTTCGTCAACAATCAGCAAAACCAGTCGTATGAACTTGGAGCAGACCTTGGTATTTCGAGTTGGAAATTCCGGGTAGACAACCAGTTGGTTGGTCCTCAGATCGGTTTGCGATATATTTTGACGAATAACCGTTGGCAATTTTTGGGAGAAACGAAGTTCTTTGCGGCATTGAATCGTCAGAACCTTTATGGTTCGGGTATCCTTGGCCTCAAAGCTTCCTCAAGTCAAACGACGAACTTGACACAGACGAACGGTACTCCGCTTTACGCCCCAGTCAACACGGTCCAGAACTACTTTACCTATTCGAGTCACTTCAACCAGTTCTCTCCTGGAGTGGATACCAAGTTTCAGGCGAATTGGAATTGGACGCAGTGTGTATCGTTTGGAGTTTCGTACCAGATGTTGTTCCTGTCGAATCTTGCCCGGGCTGCCGCGATCAACGACTACCGGATGAACGAAGACGGAACAATCTTCGGCGTCAAGCAAAACAAGAGCGACCGTAACTTTGATACCTTTGTTCATGGTGTCATGTTCAACGTCAACGTCAACAAATAACGCGGCACAGTATTTTACTCATCCAATCATGAGAAGTTTGCAATAGCTCTGAAAGGAGCTATGCAAATCGCCAGCTGGCAAAGATGGTTGTTTGGTTTGTCTTTCCAAACTTCCCAATCTCCGGTAATGGTAAGGCTGATGGAATGGGGACCCAGTGGTTCCCATTCCATTTTTTCGTATATATTACAAGTGTTTTTGTTCACTCTCGACACAATGGAAAACAAGATGAATATTTTGGTTATGGGAACTGGTGGATTTGTTATCCCGTCTTTGGAAGCGTTGGTTGCTTCGAAACATCATGTAGTCGCTTTGGTAACCATGCCTGTACGCAGCTTGAGAAAAGACGCCAAGGGCGGGATTCCCCCTGTTCGCGCTGTGGCTGAGAGGTTGGGAATACCCTTGCTGGAACCGGAAAATGTCAACGACTCCGCAGGCCTGGCTCTTTTGAAGCAATTGGACTATGACCTGATTTTCATTTGTGATTATGGAAAAATCTTATCGCGTGAGGTCATTGCTTCAGCTCGTTTGGGTGGAGTGAATTTGCATGGTTCGCTTCTGCCGCAATATCGGGGAGCCGCGCCTATCAACCGCGCCATTCTGGATGGTCGGAAGGAGATCGGTATAAGCGTTATTCATATCGTTCCGGAAGTTGACGCCGGTCCCGTCGTCGCGACAGATTCATATTATCCAACACAACGTGAAACCGCCGTCGAAATTGAGAACGAACTTGCCCGTCGTGGTGCTCCTCTTTTACTCAAAGTACTCGACGATATCGAACAAGGGCGAACTACTCCATTGCTTCAGGACGCCAGTCTTGTGTCCAAGGCGCCCAAGCTCAAAAAGGAGGAAGGCTTTATCGACTGGGCACAAACATGCGATGAGATCATCAACCGTTATCGAGCCATGCAGCCCTGGCCGAAAACCTTTTCTGTCTGGTTGCGTCCCAATCAGACTCCGCTTCGGCTCATTCTGGGACCGTTCGAGAAAGTTCCGCTTGCCTCGCCCTTTGAATCGGCACCGGCAGGCGCGATTGTTTTGGCCAAAGACGACGTGATTCTTATTCGAACAGGCGATGGTGTTCTGCGCGTTCTGGACGTGCAACCAGCTGGCAAGAAACTCATGACCGCCGAAGCTTTTCTGCGAGGATACCGGATGAAGACCGGCGACCAATTTGAGAAGTCCATTCATGTACAGTGATTGACTTTAACTATCTATTTTATGTATATTATTTATTATGACATGGTGTCATATTTTTTTATGACTATTTTGAACAAAAGGAAAAGAAATACTCAAGATTTACTTGCAAAGTCGGATTTTTTTGTTAAACTGATTTTGTGCTTTGTGGGAATCCTGCCCAGCAGAGTGAAAAAATTGACTTTTTAGTGGGATTTGTGCCCTTGTTGTTTTTGGTGGTAAAATGTCGGAATCTCAAGCCTTGATCGTGGGTGAATTCAGCCGCAACCTGGATGAGCGGTTCCGTCTGACTCTGCCTGATGACCTGTTGACTGTTTTCCAGCCGAAGGATGGAAATTGTGTGCTCGCCAAGGAGGGCGCCGGTCATCTGAGCTTGTGGGATCAAGAGATCTGG
Source organism: Thermoguttaceae bacterium (assembly GCA_028695865.1). Lineage (GTDB taxonomy): Bacteria > Planctomycetota > Planctomycetia > Pirellulales > Thermoguttaceae > JAUNBG01. The sequence goes on from JAQVID010000197.1 coordinate 6,428, forward strand.
CAAGAGAAAATGGAAG
>JAQVID010000198.1 GCA_028695865.1 Thermoguttaceae bacterium
GGGGGCTTCAGGCCGCACAAAACGAAAACTTATCCCAACCTTTTTGCTACCGATGCATCGCTTCTTGGTCATTCACTCCCCGTTTACCTTCGGAAAACGGGGGGCTTCAGGCCGCACAAAACGAAAACTTATCCCAACCTTTTTGCTACCGATGCATCGCTTCTTGGTCATTCACTCCCCGTTTACCTTCGGAAAACGGGGGGCTTCAGGCCGCACAAAACGAAAAACCAGGTATAATCGCCATGCAAATTACAAAGCGGCCTTCTTGTTCGTAAACCCAAGGCCTTTCATGGAGTGATAGCAACCGTATTCGGTTACGACGGCGCCTTCCGGACCGGCCATCATGAAGTGTGGATCGGCAATGGCGGTCAGTCTGCCGGTATCGCCCACATTGAGGACCTTGTAGTTGAAGCAGGTTACGGCACCGGCATCGAGTTGGCTTTTGGGGAGCATGGCAAGTACTTCAGGGGTTTTCTCGCCGCCTTTGCCGAAGTTGTAAATGCTGCCATGTCGAACTTGCCAGAATTCATGCTTGGCCGGCAGTCCTTCCGCGGCAAGATGAAAATGTTCCGGAATCATCTGACCTGGAAGGAGATAAATATCATGGCCGAAATAACGGAACTCTTTATCATTGACCCAGAAAATACCGCCCATTCCGGTGTGCGCGAAATCACCGAGTCCGAAATCGACCGCCCAGAACTCCTTGTTTGTTTTGAGTGTTTCACCGAGCGAATAATGCATGTCGGCAAACATTTCGTAATAAGCTTCTTTGGCGACTTCGGCCTGGAAAACGCCATTCTTGTAATAATGTTCATTCGGATACTGATACTTTTTCATCTTAGTCCCTTTCTTGCATGTCTTGTTTTTGCTCGAATCACCATAAACCAACGAATCCAGTCCCACGACTCCCGCGGCAAGCACACCCGCCGTCGAGCCAAGTCCCAACTTCAACACATCGCGTCGTTCCATAACATTCCCCTTTCTGATTAAACACCAATGCCCGGCAAACGTATTGTCTTGCCGGAAGTACTTTCAATTATTTCCCAATCTGTATGTTTTAATATCTGTATATTTACAGTTCTGTATATTGCCATACAGTTTTGTTATTACCAAACAGGTTCTTTACAACCTCATTTACAAGTGTCAAATACACCATTGACACGAATACAAATACGAATACAAATACAAATACGTACCTGCTTGCAAACACGTCTTAACCGGACAGCAAGTATTGCAATTTCCGTTGACCGCGTTACAGCAGGGATTGCACTTTCTCCACCGCGTCGAGACTGCTTTTAACACACGCCGGTATGCCAACACCGCGAAACGAATTACCCGCCAAATACAGGCCGGGCCATCGCGAGGTCTCCTGGTCAAACTGCTCCAGCAGTTGCAAATGCCCCAGATTGTATTGCGGCATACTCAAGGGCCAGCGAGCCACATCGACCATGAGCGGCTCCCCATGAATCTTGAGCAGTCCGCCCAATTCCTTCATAATCAGTTCAATCAAGTCTTTCTCCGGCAAATTCACCAGGTCGGGCCGCCGCGTTCCGCCCGCGAAAAGGCGCAGAAGCGTTGTTCCCCCGGGTGCGCGATGAGGGTACTTGTGACTGCTGAAACTCCCGGCAATCAAGGCCATGTTCTCTTTTTCCGGAACGACAAAGCCCATGCCGTTCATCGGTTTGCCGATTTGTTCTGTCTTGAAGCCGGCTGTCACGACCACGGCAGAGGAATGTTCTATCCGCGAACCCAAATCACCCAACCTCGATAATTCATCACGGAACACTTTTGCGTACGCATGCGTTGGCAGTGTGCAAATGACCGCGTTAAATACTTCGCTTTCACCACTTGCCGCCGTTACCAGCCAACGATTATGCCTGTTCGTTCCTTGTTGAGGTTCTTGATACGGCTCAACCGATCGGACCTGACGATTAACATGAATTGTCCCTTTAGGCAATCGCTCGACAAGAGCATCGACCAGCGACCCAAGCCCGCGACGCAGCGTCACGAAGAAGCTGTATCGGGCACCGCTTTCTTCGGCACGTTTCATCTGACGGGCGAATTTCTGTTGGCATTTCATTGCCCAAACGAGCGAGCGATATTTTTTTTCCATTTCGGGAAAACGCGGAAGCGTCGCCCAAACGGACAATTTCGTTGCGTCCCCGGCGTAAATACCACTTACGAGCGGTTCGACAATTCGGTCGTAAACCTCACCCCCCACTCGGCGAACGACAAATTGACGCAGGCTTTCGTCCGGATTGCCTCCACGGGGAAGAAGCAATTCCAAGCCTGCCCTCAACTTGCCAAGCGGACTCAAAAGCGGCGTCAAGGCAAGCGGAAACAATTTGGTCGGAGCCATCATGAGAAAGCCGTCGGGAAGCGGGTACAAACATCCTTTTCGCACGACAAAAGTACGACGAAAAAGATTACTTGTCGGTACAATATCGCTTTCCAAACCGACCTCACGACACAGGTCGAGGCCTTGCTTTTCGGTCGTAATAAAATTATCGACCCCCTGCTCCACTTGAAAGCCGGAACGATCAAAAGACCGCAGCGCGCCGCCAACATGGTCTGAAGCTTCCCAAAGTTGAATTTCAACGTCGGGGAGCAACTTCTTCAAATAAAAAGCGGCAGACAGGCCACTGATTCCCCCACCCAAAACGGCGACTTTTCGACAGGGTGCCGTCTGTTTGGTGCTCATTTCGCGGCAGCCTTTTGGGGAGCCGGCTTTGTTGCTTTGGCCTTAACAGCGTCTTTTGGGGCGTCCTTGGCCTGGGTCGGATCGTACTTGGCGCGTTCCTGTTTCGGATCGGCAATGTACGGCTTACGACTCGGTGCCGGAATGACGTTCGTATCAGGAATCGGTCGAACCCAAATATTACGGAACTTCATTTTATTACCGTGATCTTGCAATCGGATCGATTCTTTATCTTCGTGAACCTGATATTCAGGAGCCTGGTGCCAGAACGTATCGCCCTGAATCGCGAAATGATTTTGGACGACAACGCCGTTTTGAATCACGGTAATATAAGCCGGTCGGACCACCTCGACGACCTTGTCTCCCTGGCACCGCAGAACGGGACGCGTGAAAATCACATCAAGCGTCTGCCACTGACCCGGCTTGCGACATACATTTACGTAAGGCGGAAATTGCTTGTAGATCGAACCGCATTGCCCTTCGCAATATGTTTTACTGGAGTACGAATCCAGAATCTGAACTTCATAATGATTCATAAAGAACAGACCACTGTTACCGCACTGTTGACTAAAACCCTGAGCGGGCGGAGTCGCAAATTCCAGGTGAACCTGACAGCTGCCGAATTTCTGCTTCGTGAAAATGTCGCCCGACCGGGGCAGTACAGTGACTTCGCCCTGAGCAACAATCCACGCGCCACCGGTCCACTGACTCAAATCTTTGCCGTCGAATAAGACAATCGCGTCAGACGGTGCCTGAGCCGCCACATCGGCCGGGGTCACTTTGGCAGGTTCCGGCCAATCGATACCACTTCGATAATCTTCAGCAAAGACATTGACCACACTGACGATCAGGACAACAAAAGCGACCACAAAACAACGTTTCACACTCATTGATTCCTACTCCCGTTCAACTTTCTATCCGCGTATGCACGAAAAAAATATCGCTCCGAACAAGTCGAAGCGATTGAAATATTCAAAATCAGTCGCGACCTTGCATTTTTTCCGCCGTCGACCAAAGTCCGGCACTGGGCGTACTGATGAAATAAACTTCTTCGCCATCCGGCATCGTATTGAAACCGTTCTTCATTTTGTCAAGCGGATAACGTTTGAGTGTTTCCTGAAGATCGGCATAGCCGAAATTGACGCCGTTGATTTCTTCTTTGGTCAAATGGCCCGGCGCATAAGTAATCCGAAAACGTCCTTCACTTGATCCGTGAATCAGGTGCGCGGTACCATGCGTCAAGTCTTGCAAAACCGGCTCCGTTTTCCAGAGCTTCATGATATTTTCCGTACCGCTGTAACCATATTTGCGAATCAAGGCATCGACGTCTTCCTGTTCGCCGAAACGTTTCAAACCGGGCGCAATAATAAGCAATTCGCCGCCGTCGGCCATCGCCATGCGTGTGCGATAGACCGCCTTATTGGCTACCCAGGTACTGTAGAATTCGTCGCCCTGCATGACGGCAATCACTTTTTTGAGCGGCGGAACAATGGTAATATTTTGAGCTTTCGACGCTCGGGCACCGGCCAAATACGTTTCGACATCGTCGCCAACGTAGACTCCTGTATGACCCAAATGTCCCTGATCGTCGTAAGCCATAACGACCTCAAAATAGAAATCGGGAAAATCGCCGAGATATTCGGCTTCCGCCTTGTTATAGCAATGACGAAGCGGCGTGATCAAATTGCCAAGATTATTCTCTATTCCACAGCAGGCGGCCATAATGTGCGAAGCGCAGATCATTTCCTTGCCGCCAAGACCAATAAAATAGTTCTTGTTGTGATTGGCAAAACCAAGAACCTCATGCGGCACAATATGACCGACGTTAATAATCAGGTCCCATTTTTCTTCCAACAGCATTTTATTGAGCGAAACCGGAATCGCCCAATCGGCTTTTCCTTTCGAGATTTCTTTGACAAACGAAGCGGGAATTTCACCAATGACCTTCGAGCCATGCCGCCAGTCGTGCGCGTGAATTCGTTCTTCCGGAATCGAACCGAACATCCAGCGATTTTGCTCCACGGTGTGCGGCACATGTTGACCAAGCGTCGGAATGACATGCACATCAGCCGTGGGCGAAAATATTTTGTAAAATGCTTCCGTAATCCAACCGGCCCCGCTGTGAGCCCGGGTAACATCCGGGGGCAAAAGCAAAACCCGCTTGGGATCGGAGCAAATACGCGACTTCGCTTCGCCAGCCGCTCGTTCCACCAACTTTAAAACCGCTTCCTTCGAAAGACGACCTTCTTCACAAAACCAGGGCATCGCAGTCCTTTCCTGTACATTTCCTGATTAAATGAGACTTTTTCTTCTCGAAACATTCGAGCCGGGCCAAAACCTCCATTCTGTATTATCGCAAGTTTACCGCTGGGCGTCAACCCCTGCAAGTCTTTTTGTCCTGACGTCCTTGCAAATATTTTCAGCGAAAACTCGAAAGGGTCGGTATCTGGCCGGCAAGGGCAACCGTGTCGAGAGCCCCTCCCCTAACGGTTGCGAACGGAGATTCCGTTCCGTTTAAGATAATTGAGTATGGTCAAAGAAAGTAAAAACAATATCCAATTCGTTGTTCAGCTTTTCTTCTTTTACTTGACCACATGCGCCAAGATTGACTTTTGCAAGCCATTCGTACTCATCTTCAGAAGTCGCAAGGATTTCCGTCGCGGCAAGTTGCGCGCCCCTTGTCGCCAAAGAGAAAGGGGATTCCAGCGATTTCACTGACGCGGCAAGACCAAAATGACCGCCGTTACCGCTTTCACAGACGCTTTCACGGCCGCATTGATGATCGTACACGGCGTCCGTCAGGCGGAACAGTACCTCTGTTTGCGAGGCGTCCGTTGCCGCGTTCGCCGCAAGAATCGGACAAGTCGGGTCTGAATCGATTGCCGTTTCCGGTTCCAACGGAATGATTTCTTGTGACGTCGCGGAATTTTCGACCGAAACAGAATGATCAATCGCGGCAGAAGACGAACCCGAGCCGGCAATCGTAAACGCCCCAACGTGATAAACGATATCGTCTCCACGCCCCTCACTATCGATCAGACGGAGTGTAATTGAATACGTTTTCGCTTTGGTTCCCGGAACATAATAATGTGAAGCGCTCACACTGCGGGTTAAATAATCGTATTGTGTTGGCGTGGTTTGATCACCCCAGTCGATAATCCATTGCTGAATGGAACATCCGCAGCCTGACGCGGATACGTGGAGCTTCACGGCTTGATTGTAACAGAAACTGCACTGACTGACACCGATGCTTGGCAAGACTTCGGCCACACTGACCTCAACTTGTCTTGAATCGCTTGTTTCGCCCAGAGCATTGACCATCGCAAGCCAAAAGTATCCTTTTCCGCCGAGGCAGCAAGATAATTCATCCCAGGATATGAACAAATGCGAACCGGATTTATCCGTGATTCCATCGCCATTCAGATCAACGTTATACTGAACGATCCGGCTTCCTTGCGTATCGGTACCTTCACATTGGAGTTCAAAGGAACATCCTGTCTGGACCTGACAATCAGTTGGAAAAGCGTAGTCAAAGCTCGAAGGATGATATTCGCAGGCGCCAAGATCAATCGCATCACCGCAGAGGCGATCCCTGCCGTAGAAATCGTAGGGGTACAATTTCAAGTTCAGATCGGAATTTTGACCACGCCCGATTGCCGGATTATTTTCCGTTGGGACAATTGTGTAATCGAGTTGGTAATCGCCTTGCGTTTTCGTGTCGAAATTGTAATT
>JAQVID010000199.1 GCA_028695865.1 Thermoguttaceae bacterium
TCCGGATCCCGTTGTGAAAGATCCTGTTCCGGTTCCGGTCAAACCGGCTCCCGCTCCCGCTCCCGTTGCAAAAGCTCCTGTTCCGGCTCCGGTCAAACCGGCACCCGCTCCCGCTCCCGTTGCAAAAGCTCCTGTTCCGGCTCCGGCACCGGCTCCGGTCAAACCGGCACCCGCTCCCGCTCCCGTTGCAAAAGCTCCTGTTCCGGCTCCGGCACCGGCTCCGGCCAAACCGGCACCCGCTCCTGTCGTGAAAGTCGCGATTGCGCAAAACGCTCCGGTCAAGGTGAAACCGTCGATTCCGAAGATATCGTTCCCGGTGGTTGTTTATGGTCGCATCGAAACGTGTAACGCGGTCAACTCCTATCAGTTCGACGGTAAAAAGGGACAGAAAGTTGCGCTCGACGTCATGGCTCAGTCGCTTGGTTCCGCACTGGACGCTGTTGTGGAACTTCTTGATCCCAGTGGCAAGACCATTGCGTCCAATGACGACCGCGCTGGTTGCGATGGTCCCAATATTGGCGAAGAAGTATGCCATTCCGATCCAAACGTAATCTGCGAGCTTCCCGCGGACGGCGTGTATACAGCACGAGTTTTTGGGGTTTCCCGCCGTGGTGGTCCGGAATATTATTATCGCCTTCGCATTTCAGGGCCGCAGCCGAATTTTGACGTTTGCATGATTCCTTCGCGAATCACCATACGCGGCAAGAATGCCAATTTCAAAGTTAAGGTATTCCGTTGGGAAGGTTTTGACGGCGAAATTACGTTGCGTTGTAATGGTGCGTATGCCGAAACCAAGTTTAGTCGCAAAGGTATAATCAAGCCAACGGAAAACGAAGTGAATTTTTCCATTGTACTGCCGGAGAAGCAAACGGAAGACGCGTTTGAGTTGGACATGGTTGCAGAAGCAACGGTCAACGGCAAAAAACTGACCCGCAAGATTCTGCCGGTGGACGACTGGGAACAGGCGTTCATTTATCACCATCTGGTTCCGCATGCCAAGTTGATCGCTATTCAGAAATAACGCAGCCATGCTGGAAACCGGGCATGATGTTCCCGCGGTGAAACAAAAATGCCCAGGGCAGACGTTTTGATCCATACGTATGAACTTGACCTGCGAAGCAATTTTTTTTGCGATTCAAAGACAATCGTGATTCAAAGGCAAAAGGTCGAACCGGGAGTTTTTCTCCCGCGTTTGACCTTATTTGACGCGTACAAATGCGGGAACATTTCTCCCGCACTCCCCATTCCACTGCAAAAATCCTTAAATCCGCGAAAATAGCATCTCGAAAGACGATAAGCACGTTTTACGCTCGAAATGTTTCCTTGTTATGGAACTGACTCCCAAAAGGTCCTGTTTGTACTGACGCGATACTGCCAATTGTTGTTGTCCAGGCTTTCATGAATTCTCCCAATCTTTCGATTCCTCAATCAAGCGTTTCGTTTGATATTCCAGCATACTGGCGAGTTCCTCTTCTGTCGGCAGAACGGTTTGATATTCCGAGACGAACAAGTGGCGGTTTTCCTGCAAGACCGAGTATTTGACGATGGTTTCGTCCTTATCGGTACACAGGATCATGCCAAGCGTCGGGTTGTCATCGTTGCCGCGTTTGAGTTGGTCGAACATTCGCACGTACATATCCATCTGCCCGATGTCACCGTGCGTCAGTTTGCGTGTCTTCAGGTCAATGATGACGAAACATTTGAGAAGATAATTATAGAATATCAGGTCGATAAAAAAGTGTGATGTTTCCGTACTGATGCGCATCTGACGCGCAACGAAACAGAACCCCTTGCCCAGTTCCAACAGCAACTTCTGCATATTACTGATCAGTGTGCTTTCAAGCAAGGTCTCTTTGCCGTTCAGGTCTTCGGGAACGTCCAGAAATTCCAGAACATAAGGGTCTTTGATGAATTCGGCTGTCAAAGGAACTGTTTCAGGCAAGGATATCGAGCCTTTCGAGGAAAGCAAACGACGGTAATAACCGCTCTTGATATTACGTTCCAGCGTTCGGGACGACCAGTTTTCCGTTGCCGCTTCCTTGAGGTACCAGTCGCGCTCCTGAGCGTTGGGAAGCCGCATAATCAGGCGAATATTGGTCCATGTGAGATTCGTTACGCAGTGCGTAGCGAATTCGGGAAACGTCAGATAAAACTGGCGGATATTCCTTAAGTTTGGTTCGGAAAACCCCTTACCAAACGTATCGCTCAAATACCGCGAAAGATTGACGATCAGAAAATCTCCATATTGAGCCCGATCTTTTCCCTGCTGTTCCTGTTCGACAATACGTTTGCCGATATTCCAGTAGGTCTGAACCATTATTGTATTAACGGCACGATAAGCTGTGTTTCTCGCGGTCTGGAGTAATTCCGCAATATCGGCAAAAAACTGCCGCTCCTGCGTTGATATCCCCGCTTCGTTTTGTTTGACCGGTAATTTATCGTCCTTAGATTTCATACCTGATTTCTTTCAGCGTTTTTTGTTTTCCTTTTCGATGGCTCGCATAACGTTATCGATAACGGTTCCGACTTCCTCCTTATGGACAGCTTCGGTGATAACCTTCCAGCGTACGGACCGGGAAACAAAGAAGATGTTTTTCTCTGTATAAGCAACTTTGTCTTCAACATCGTCGTCATCCGTATTCAGTTCGTTATATTCGGTCGTCGGCCACGAGCTGATGAATCCTGCCAAGACTTTTCCCGCCGCGATTTCTGTTTGTCTCTGCCAAACAGAAACTTTCAGACCGTACAGCATGAAGAGTCCGGCAGAATCAGATGAAACTTATTTCGCTTCGGCAAGCTGTTTCAGCATGTCGAGTATTTTCAATCTGATTTTTACTTCAGAACCTTTCGCAAGACAATTTGTTCGCACACGCCAGGTTGTGTAACCTCCAAGTTCAAAGTCGCGGTCCGTCGGAATATATCCGGCCGAACCGTTTGCCAGGCAAATCGTGAACGTCTGCGCAAACGGACTGTTTTGACGAATTTGCAGACCGGTCCACGCGTAAGGCTGAACCGGAACGGCGGCGATACCAAGGTCGCCAATACGAATGGTTTGAACTTTGAACGATCTTGTCGGAGACATTTTATCAATACCAATTGTCTCGCCCGCAAAGACATATTCGGTTGTCTGCGGCTTGTCGGCATGCTCTTTCAAATACGCGTGAGCCTGGGCAACATCGTCCGCAGACGGTTTGCGAATCACCAGCGTCATCGTTTCTTCGCGCATGGCAAGCGGAACGTCATCGGAGAACTTAATTGTTTTCCAAGCCTTAAACGCGGCTTGCGCGACCGATTCACCCACCGTCTCTTTGGTGTATTTTCGCTCGGGATCGTCGGGGTTGACGCAGTTGCAATCACCGCAGGCCCCGTTGCACATCAGAGCGACAAAGTCGTCCGGGGCGCCGATATATTCACCGATTTTTTTGCAGAAGACGCCGAAATAATCGGACGAAATACCACGTGCTCCGGCGTAATGTGTTGAATAATTACCCAATAGAACGATCGGCTTTCCGTCGAGGGAAACGGCGGCCAAAACACTCACCGTTGGATCGGGAATGGAGGTCGGATAAAGAGCGTTTCCGTTCATGCGTCCTTTCGTTCCTGGTCCCATTTGGGCAAGATTCTTTTCGCAACCTGTAAAAGCCGGAGGCAGTGAGAAAGCCGTTCCTTCCCGCATGACGTATCGGCGACAGAAAACATTCTTGCCGTCAAACGCAAAGCCGGAACCAATTTTCGCCGGCTGAAGTCGGCCATAGGCAAGTATAATCGCTTCGGCAATCTTATCCGGAACGAACTTCGCGTAAGACTCGTCCACGGGCGAACTGAAAATCGGCATGAGGCCGGGCGCAGAATGGCAATGCGTTGCCGAGATACAAATATGATCGGTCGGAATGCCGGTTTTCGCGGTGACTTTTGCTTTAACCAGGTCACACAACTCTTGCGGAATCATACAGTTATCGACCACGGCAAAGGCAACTGTACAATCATTGCGGGAAAGAACGCATGCCCGGGCATAAAGCGGATCGTCAATCACTTTGACAAGTCGTTTCTGAAAACCACCGTTGCAAATCGCCGGGAGCGACTGCGGCGTAATATCAACTTTAGCGGCACCGGCACGAACTACGGGGCCTTTCGCAAACACGTCATCCGAACACGCATTCCAAACGGCAATCGCAAGAAACGCAACGACCGCAACCAACCAACGACGACTCATGTTTTTCTCCTTCTTTTTCCGACAATGACTTTTTGCTACCGATTCCTCAATTTCCGGTGATTTATTCCCCGTTTACCTTCGGAAAACGGGGAGAACTCAGGCCGCACGGCATGAATAATCAATTTAAACCGGTTTGCTACCGATTCCTCAATTTCCGGTGATTGCCCCCGTTTACCTTCGGAAAACGGAGGAACTCAGGCCGCACGGCATGAATAATCAATTTAAACCGGTTTGCTACCGATTCCTCAATTTCCGGTTATTGCCCCCGTTTACCTTCGGAAAACGGAGGAACTCAGGCCACACGGCATGAATAATCAATTTAAACCGGTTTGCTTCCGATTCAACAATTTCCGGTTATTGACCCCGTTTACCTTCGGAAAACGGAGGAACTCAGGCCGCACGACACGAATAATCAATTTAAACCGGTTTGCTACCGATTCAACAATTTCCGGTTATTGACCCCGTTTACCTTCGGAAAACGGGGGGAACTCAGGCCGCACGACATGAATAATCAAGTGAAACTTGTATACGTACAGACGCGGGTCAATCAATATCCGTTTACATTATAACCGTTCTGAAGTCCGAAAACAAGATGAAACCGGAATTTTACCCTGTGCTCACTGCGGTTTTAGAAATTTTTCGGCATGTGGTTGAATCGCCGCGTGTGAATCGATATAATATCACTGACGATTCGTAACCGTTCACGGCCAGAATATCAAGATTGGGATAATCAGGAATAAATTGGCGACAGGGGAACGGCACCACGGAGATAATGGACGAGCGTTTGGGTCATGTAATCAAGCAGATTCCGGCCCTGCTGTTCGCAGGTCGTTTGGATACTCCAGAATCGTTCCAGCCAACGATTGCCCCAGTCACTCCGCGTTCCCTGAGTCACATTGCGAATTGTCTGTTCCGCCGGATTGTTCGTTGGTGGAATAGGATGGTGTATAAATCGAAAGTATTCCTCTTCGTATTTTTGTAAACGCTTTACAAGATTGCTCGCGTCTTTGTCGGCAGGTACTCCCCTTTGGTGCGTTTTCAACAATTTCTTTTTTTGGATATTCATGCGACGTTTCCATTTAATCTCCGTCATGGAATCGCGTAAATGAATCATCGAAAACACTTCCTGAATTTTCCGGACGATTCGTTTGCCGTAATTCGCGACCTTGCGATTCTCGTTCTCGGCGAGAAAGCGAAATGCGCGAATGATATGAGCCCGGCAAAACTGGAATTGACATGACGCCATTTTCGCAAACTTCTTGTACGCTCCGAAGAAGTCGCATGAGATAATTCCGGAAAATTCTTTTCCAACCAATTCGCTCAAGACTTCGCTTCCCCGGGAGGGATCGACTTTGAACACCGTAAAAGTCGTTGCCCGTCAGGCCCATATCCAACGTTTTTTCCGTTTTCCTTACTGCCCGTCTCGTCCAGATGAACATGTTCCTCATTTTGAATCGCTGTGGTCAATTCCTCATAGGGCAATTTCATCGAATCACTGACTTCGCAAACTATCTTCGCAAGATATCCGGTCCAAACATCAATATGGTACTTGGCGGAAATAAAACGTCGAAGAGTCGTAAACGACAAATGACCACAACCTTTCATCCATGCGGTCAACGCCTTCATTTTTGGACCGAACAAGCCGGGAATCGTTTCTTCAGGCAGTGGCGCGTCATGATATGTTCCACAATGCTCGCTCCAGTAACCTTTCTGCCGATATTCGGGAACGCGAAAGGGGGTTACGGCGAGTTCAATTTGCTGATGGACTTTCGCCGGTTTATCAGTGGGAGTCAAAACACCACCGCACGAGGGACATTTATCCAAGGCCGTTTTTACGAACTCTTCAATCTGCTCCGGCTCAAAAGCGGGACGAAGTTTGCGTTTATGTCCCTTTAGCGAGCCTTGTTTACGTTTCTTTCGCTTGTCCGGCTATTTCGCCGGCCAGACAATATCCGACGTCGGCGGCTTCGATGAATTCACGAGTTCTTTGTAAGCTTCGCGATTTTTTCTGTAAGCTCGGCGATGTTCGCTTTAAGCTCGGAAATTTTCGCTTCAAGCTCTGCGTTTTTTGCTTCAAGCTTCCTGATTTTTATATCTCTTGGGTCTTCCATACTCCTCGAATCGGCTGGAATCCACCGATTCGTTGACTGTTTTTCGGAATTTTTCTGACATATCGTTGACGTGGCTGGTTGGTTCT
>JAQVID010000200.1 GCA_028695865.1 Thermoguttaceae bacterium
CTTCATTATTTTCACGACGTTGAATATGAGTGTTGACGACCAGCGGCGGCAGATCGCGTTTTATCGAACAGTAGGACTTACGCGAGGGCAGATAGGCTGTTCCATCATGTTTGAATCGCTTGTCCTGGCCCTGCCTGGCTGGCTGATTGGGATCACAACCGGCTGGCTTCTGCTCTGGCTTGGCACAGGAAAAATCCTGGCACTCAATGGCAGTATGACGGGATTTTCGTTTCTTTGCGCAGTTTTTGGGGCGGTCGTTGCGGCCCTTTATCCCATGCTGCTGGGTATGCAAGTCAGTCCCCTGGAGGCGGTACGTCGAGAGCCGGGCGGATTACTTTGTGCCGCGACCAGAAAGGGCAGGTTTGCGTTCCTTGTCGTTTGCTTTCTTCTTGGTATTGTGTTTTTGAGTGCCGATCTTTATCTGGTTTACATTTTGCCGATGGAGACGGCGAAGAAAGCATTTCTGCATTCAGGGTTGGGCGTTATGTCACTGGCACTTGGCGCTGTGTGTCTGATTCCTGTTTTCATTTCGCTTGTCGAAGTGATTTGTTTGCCTGTTTTGGCGATTCTTTTTCGATTCGATTCCAATTTGCTCCGCGGAGAGCTTTCCGGCAATATGCGGCGGACGACTGCCGTAACAGTTGTGCTTGGTATAGGCGGCGGTCTTTTTGTTTCCATGCAAATTTGGGGATATTCGATGCTGGGCCCCTTTCTTCCGGGGCGTGAAATGCCCGACGCGTTTGCCGCGTTTCTCCCTGTGGGACTGCAAAGTCAATTTATCGAGGAACTCCGAACCATACCCGGTGTTAAGTCGGATGAATTTCTTCCCGTTGCCGTGGAGCAGGCCGCGTTTGCCAAAGGCTCTGTGGCCGAACGCGGTGGAATGAGCGGGCAATTCGCCAACCTCGTCTTTTTCGGAATGGATATTCCCAACGCGTTTTGCACAGCGCGTCCGCTGGTCGAACTTCATTTTGTCCAAGGGGACCGAACAACAGCGCTATCGGACATGAAGAATAATCGCGGTGTGGTTATTACCGATTCCGTATCCGTCGATTATAAATTGAATGTCGGCGACGTGTTGAAAGTGCAACATCCGCGCAGGCCGGAGGCGGTTCTTGAATATCCTGTTGTCGGCGTCGTTTCGTTTCCCGGATGGCAATGGCTGTCAAAAACAGGCGGAGTACGTCGCAACTTTGGTCGTTCGGGTGGAATTGCCTTTGCCGATGAAAAAACGATATTAAGCGATTATCAACTTGATCGTTTTTCGTATTTCTGGTTCAATACCAAAGAGAAAACGTCTGCTGCTGATTTGGAGAAAGCGCTTGACACCTTGGCGCAGAAGAATCTTCGCAGTCCGTCTCCGAACGTACTTCCGGCAGAAAAACGTTCTTCCCTGGATTCCGGCCAGGCGGCTTATGTCAAGCTTTCCACCCGGGAATCGCTTTTGAACTCGATTTCGCGTCGGGCGGACAGCGTGATTTGGGCATTGAGTAAAATGCCGCTCATGACGCTTGTAATCACCTCGGTCGCGGTTGTCGCCGTGATCATCAATTCCGTGCGTTCACGTCGTCGCCTTTTTGGCATGCTCCGTGCTGTTGGTATGACGCGGTTTGCGATTGTCCGCATGATACTGGTCGAATCGATTCTGATTGGTATTGTCGCTTCGATTTCCAGTTTTCTTTTCGGATTCCTTGCGGCCTGTGGAGCGCTCAAGCTTGGCCAGAGCATGTTTGGTACGGTCGATCCGCCGCTTGTACTTCCCTGGAACGCGTTGGCTTTTGGACTGGTCTTGACCGTTGCACTCTGCTTGACCGCTGCCGTTTATCCGGCCATCGCGACCGGCAGACAAGCTCCGCTCGAACTGCTTCAGGAAGGTCGTGACGCGAACTGAAACGTTGTGTTTGTGAACTGTAATGAATGAGTGTATTTGCATAACCAATTACATTTTAGAATATATATTAAAAAGGAAAAAACATGAGAGTTTATGAAGTGTCGAATATATTGCAATGGCCGCGTGGTTTGTTTTGGTCGTTTTTCGTTGTAACATTACTGTGTGTATTGCCGGTTTCCGCCGCGGAACAAACGAAGGCAAAATCACAGGAAATTACCAAAGTACAGCGTATGCAATGGGAAAAAGAGCGTCTTGAAATGCTCCGTAAAGGAATTGATTATCTTCGGATGGTACAAGGCGAAAACGGATCGTTTTCCGCGTCGCCGCGAAGCGGTATCGGTCCGACAATTGTCGTTGCGATCGGACTGCTGGAGTCCGGTCTTCCGGTAAGCGATCCGGCGGTAGTATCGGCTCTTGAGTTTTTGACAAAAGCGATACAGGACGATGGCGGAATATACTCGCCGGGCGGTCGAATAGCGTCATACGAATCGTGTCTGGCGTTACTTTGTTTTCATTTGGCGAACAAATCGGCGGGAGATAATCGTTATGCCCAAACGATTGCCAATGCTGAACGATTTATTCGCGGACAGCAGTACAGTGAAAAGAATGGAATCGGGAAGGACGATGTTTATTATGGCGGCTTGGGTTATGGGAGTAAAACGCGGCCTGACCTGTCGAATACGCAATTTTTTGTTGAAACGCTTCACGAGTTGGGAGCCGGTCCCGACGACGAAGCGATTCAGCGAGCATTGGTCTTTGTCTCGCGGTGCCAAAATCTTGAATCGCAATACAATACAAGTGCTGTAGCCGGAAAGAACTCGGATGGAGGTTTTTTCTACACCTGTGCGGGAGAGGGCGAAAGTCCCGCCGGTGAAGTGAATGGCGGTTTGCGAAGTTACGGCAGTATTACATACGCGGGGCTTAAGAGTCTGATTTACGCCGGGGTGAACGCCAATGATCCGCGAATGAAAGCGGCGGCCGGCTGGATTGGCGAGCACTACACCACGGAGGAAAATCCGGGGCTTGGCCAGCGAGGTTTGTATTATTACTATCACACCATGTCCAAAGCTCTTTCCTCACTCAAGAATGAAACCTTTACAGACAGCGAGCATCGGGACCACTTCTGGAAGGGAGATCTGATTGAAACACTGAGAAAATCGCAAAAAGACGATGGAAGTTGGGTTAATGAAAATCGCATGTGGATGGAAAACGACCCTGCCATGGTTACGGGCTATGTCCTTATCGTTTTGGCGAATTGTAAAATCACCGAATAACACGATATTCGAGTCTTTATTCCGTATAGGCTATTGAACGGCTTGCCCTGACGTGTGCTTTCGCCCATCGGGGCTATTGAACGGCTTGCCCTGACGTGTGCTTTCGCCCATCGGTATAAACTTTAGGATTATACTCTGGTAGGGGTACCGAGGCACTGAAGTGATGATGCACCGGTTCATTTCCCTGACTTTTGTTCCTTCCCCCCCGAATTACATTCATAACTCATTGATTTATCATGAGTGATGATTAAGTTAATATGTGTCGGTGCATTTAATTGCCGTTGTCTTGGATACCGGATCGCGGAAAGGCTGGCCGTTTTGAATGCTGTCGCCTTTCGCGGTGTCTCCGCTCGAATCATTTGCAAAACAAGGGCCAAATGCCCTGTGATTTCCAAAATATGGGCACAGGTCATTGGTCATTCGTCGTTTCAAAGGAAGAGCACGTAATTGCCCGGGGTTTTCAAACCCTGAATTTATTATAAAATAGGGTGTTTTGTTTGTTGTCGGATGGCAGTGGCGGTCCGATTTTGTTTTTATACTACCGACATTTCGTTTTTTGGCGCGTTTGCTGTTTTCCTTTGCAAATTGAAGGAATGACGGCGCGTGACGAGAAGCCAAATGGGGCGGTACAACGTAATACTAACACCCGAAATAAAGGAACTTTGTTCATGGCCGGAACTTGTGTCGTTGGATTGCAATGGGGTGATGAAGCCAAAGGAAAAATCGTCGATCTTCTTACCGCGCAGAATGATATTGTCGTTCGTTATCAGGGAGGCGCCAACGCGGGCCATACCGTTGTTTTCGGTGGAGAAAAGTTTAAACTTTCTTTGATTCCGAGTGGTATTTTCCGTCCTGAAGTACAATCGGTGATAGCGGGCGGTGTCGTCATCAATCCGAAATCGATTTTGGGCGAAATCGACGGTTTGACCGGTCGCGGGGTCAAAATAGGCAAGAATCTGATGATGAGTGACCGGGCACACGTGATTTTTCCTTGGCACATAGAAGAAGATCGCCTCATGAACGACATGGGAGTCAATACAGAAGCGATTGGAACAACGATGCGAGGCATCGGTCCGTGCTATCGTGACAAGCTGGGTCGTTCACTTGCCATTCGTATGGGCGACATGTATCGGGACGACTTTCGCGACAAGATTCAAAAGATTGTTGCGGCGAAAAACAAATATTTGCCCGGTCTTGCGTCTGAACGAACCGGAGCCGCTCTTAAGCTGGACGCGGACGAGATTTATGAAGAATATCGCGTTTTGGCCAATCGCCTTCAGCCGTTTGTCGCCGATACAACGAATTACTTGCTCGACGCCGTCGATGCCGACAAAAGGATTTTGTTCGAAGGGGCACAAGGGGCTCTGTTGGATATAGACCACGGGACCTTCCCTTATGTCACCAGCAGTAACAGTTCGGGAGTTGGTATTTCAAGCGGAAGTGGTGTGCCCGGGTCTTATATGAAGCGGGTAATCGGAATCGTCAAAGCTTACACGACCCGGGTAGGGGGCGGCCCATTCCCCACCGAGCAAGAAAACGCGATCGGTCAAAAGATACGCGACCGGGGCAATGAATACGGCACTGTGACGAAGCGTCCGCGTCGCTGCGGGTGGTTTGACGCGGTTGCGGTTCGATATACGAGCCGTTTGAGCGGCGTGACTGAAATTGCTCTCATGTTGCTTGACGTATTGAGTACCTTTGAAGAACTGAAGATATGCACCGCGTATGAGCTGGACGGCAAGGTGATTCAGTCGTTTCCCGGGAACGCGGAAGATTTGCGCCGCGTAAAACCTGTTTATGAAACGGTTCCCGGATGGACTGAAGAGATTAAAGGGATTTCGTCCTTCAGTGAGTTGCCCGAGAACGCCAAGAAATATGTTGCCCATATTTCGGAACTGTTGGCCAAACCGGTCAAAATCGTTTCGGTAGGACCAGGTCGGGAAGAAACGATTCTCGTCGACTGCTGACCGTAAGATGAGCTGTGGTGGTCGAACGGACGAATTGAAACGCGTCCGGTTTTGACCAACACCGTGTTTTGGTGTTTTAAGAGTGTTTCACCGTTTGCCGTGAAGCCAAAAGATGATTTTTTCGAACGGACGTTTGAGTTGGGCGAACCAGGGTTCTTCTTCCGGTCGAATCGGAGTAATCAGAATGGCTTTGATTCCGGCGCGGTGGCCTGCCCAAATATCAGCGAAGATTTGATCGCCGACCATGGCGGTTTTTTTGGGGTCAAAGGAGAGTGTTTTCATTGCTTTGATACATCCCCGGGCACACGGTTTCATGGCAGACGCAATGAAAGGGATTCCCAATGACTTGGCAAAGGCTGAAATACGTCGTCCCCGCCCATTGGAGACCAGGCATAATCCGATTCCGCTTTTTTTGAGTTCGTCGAGCCATTGACGGACTTCAGGCGAGACATCCGGACTGCGGTAAGATTTAAGCGTACAATCGACGTCCAGCAGAAGATGGACAATCCCAAATTCCTGAAGTTTTTGTGTCGTCAGGTCCGTGACCTGTTCGAAAGCGTAATCCGGTTGAAAGATTTTCAGTAGTGTCATCAATACCTCCCTTAGTCATTATATATTATACTCCGCTTTCGTCGCGGAGGGAAGAGACCTGTTATGTCGAACTGTGATTCTGTTGTGTCCCGCCCTATGTTTACCGAGCTGCTCGGTCGGCAAGTCGTTATATTTGACGGAGCGATGGGAACGGAGATTTACCGAAATCATATTTTTACCAATGTATGCTACGATAATCTTAATTGCGTCAATCCGAAGCTTATTACGCAAATTCACCAGTCGTATCTGGATGTCGGAGTGGATGTTCTTACGACCAATACCTATGGAGCCAACAGGTACGCGCTGGAAAAAAGATGTTTGGGCGACAAGGTGGAGGCCATCAATGTAGCCGGAGCACAATTGGCCCGGTCAGTAGCCGATTCGGCGCGAGATCGTCCGGTTTTCGTCGCCGGTTCGGTGGGGCTTCTTCCCAAGGGGCTGCAAGCGGAACAAAGGCCGTCGGAAGAGGAAGAAACAGCATGTATAGCCGAACAGGTAGGCGGACTGATCAAGGGCGGTTGCGATTTTATTTTTTTTGAGACGCTTCCGTCGCGAGCCTCGATGGTTTTGGCCTGTCGGGCCATGGAACGTTTTCCGGGTTTTCCGTTTATGCTTTCGTGCTGTCTTTCGCAGGGGCTGGAAACGCGTGAGGGCGATACGCTGGAATCGCTTCTTGCTCCGATT
>JAQVID010000201.1 GCA_028695865.1 Thermoguttaceae bacterium
ACCGGAGGGATATTTCAAAGCGTAAAGGTCGAACCGGGAGAAATGCTCCCGGTTCGACCTTTCGACTTCGAAACTTGACAAGGTTTTGGCCACCGGGTATAGTAATAATAAAGACTTTGCGTGTTCTGCTTCCGTGCCCGTTTACCTGGGAAAACGGAGCAGGCCGCTTGCCGCGGGAAAAGTCAAGTGGAACCGGGACGATTCGCGTTTTGCACCGCTGTTTTACATTTTCAAAAAATCGACAGGAAAGAAGAATCATGAAATTCAAATCAATTGTGTTTGCTCTTGTGACGCTGTGTGTTGCTTTTGGCGGGCTGCCGGTTACCCAGGGACAGACCGCGGTACCGGCCAAGTCAGTCGGTACGTTGAAGACGCCTGAAACGTCCAGACATTTTATAAAATATGTCGATTCGAAAAGCCAGGTCGTCTCTTGGCGACTCAAGGCGGGCGAAGTCGCCATGAATCAGCAGACGTTCTACTTTGTTAATCCGTCCATGTCAAACGATGGTCGCTATTTTTGGTTCTATTGCATGTTTACCATGACCGATTCCAAATCGCTGGCCGTGATCGATTTTCTGACCGACGAAATTTACCATTTTCCCAAGACACGTGGGTGCGGCTTTTCCGCCATGGTCGATTACGAAACCGGGAACGTCTGGTATGTCAATAAATCCGAAGGACTCCTTTGCCAGTCTCCCGACCCGACTCAAAAGGCTCGCCTTGTGGCCGGCGTTCCGAAGAATTTCCCCAAAGGCTATTTGTATCAAATCGCGTGCCATCTCACTTGGGACCCGACGCATTCGAAGTTTTTTCTAGATTCCCGGGTCGATAATAAATTTTTCTGCGGTACGCTGGACATAAAGACGGGTAAATACACAAAATGGGCTGACATGGACTTCATGTTTAATCATGCCCAATTCAATCCTGTTCGGGGCGAGCCCGTTTTTCTGTGTAAAGAGTTTTACGTCGATAGTGTCACCAAGGAGAAAATCCGGATTCCTACGGGAAAAGACGGCGTTTATGAACGACTGTGGCTACTGACATCCAAAGACGGGTTCAAGCGTCTTACCCCTTATAAGAACAAGTACGCCACTCATGAATGGTGGTCGGCAAGCGGAGACAATCTTTATTACTGCTGTGGTTTTGGTGTGGCGCGGTATAACCTGGACACGGAAAAGCAGGACATTGTATTTCCCGGCAAAACAACGCATGCCCATTCCAGTTCAGACGATAAATACTTTGTCTGTGACCGGTCTGAAGGTCCCTGGTATCGCGGCTGTGCCTGGTCGGTTCATTTTTATAATACGGTTAGCAAGAAAGAAATACCAATCGTTACCCTCATTCCCGCCTATAATGCCAAGGAAAACGAGAGCAAGATTCATCCGGACCCGCACCCGCAATTCGTCGGTTCTGATCGCTACATCGCCGCCACGGTCAATATTGACGGAAAAACA
This sequence comes from Thermoguttaceae bacterium, assembly GCA_028695865.1. Classification (GTDB taxonomy): domain Bacteria; phylum Planctomycetota; class Planctomycetia; order Pirellulales; family Thermoguttaceae; genus JAUNBG01. Next base: position 1,455 of record JAQVID010000201.1, read on the forward strand.
ACCGTTCAGCTAACCCCGGTCAAAGAGCTGATCGAAAAATCGAAATAAATTGCCATGTCCTTCCGAAAGCGGATGGCCCCCGAAATATTCGTTCATTGCCCAAATCCCATCAGAGCCATGTAAGCCAGATTCGATTGGGCAACGTCACAGCGTCCATATTGCACGACAATGCCCACGTCCGACCTGATTCGCAGTGAATACTGCTGCGACATTTTCAGTTCAAGCCCCCCCAAGGTATCGCGATCATCGCTCCGAAACGCCTTGATTCGCTTGGCGGGCACCAAAAGCTCAATGTTCTCAATGGGATCGCGATCCTCAAAATAGACATCGATTAACACGTGCGCATCTTGATTATTGCAATTTAACATCATAATACACTCGTGTCCTTCATAATGAACCGAATGATCTGGCTGAAGCGGCGGTCGATAGCCGTCCACGATATACCAACAGGTTTTTCCATCCATTGTGTTTCTCCTGAATTTCTTGATACGTTATTTGGAATATGTTTGCGATTTATCTGTTCTTTTTCAAGCAAAATCCATTCCTGACGATGATTCTGCCGACGGCGCAGAGGTTGTGCACATGTTCCGAACTCTGGTTTCCTTGATACGTTATAGCCGCAAATCATCTGGATGTCAAGACGCAACAATTCAAAAGTATCATGACGTCCAACGCAAAAATGTTTTGCGCAACACATTCTCAAATCATTGAATATCTTTGTCTCGATGTGATGACAGGGCAAACGACTTCAATATCCGGCGGCATAAAGGGCATAACCACTACAACCAATTCTAACGGCCAATCGATTAAGTTCAAACGATCGTTTCGACAAGAATTTAGAGAGAATCAGGTTAAAGTTCTACCATCGTTAAGACCGATGAATAATTCCGACGGCAAGCAAGCCTTACTTTCAAAAGATGTGTTACGAATAATAAGCAATTCCCTGCTTCGTTTCACATCCGTAAAAATTAGGGAAAGACAAAGTTGGAAACACTCGTTTCTGACGCGTCGCCAAGAGGTCGTCCTTCCTTCATGATTTCGTAAGGAGCGGGAAAAGAATGTTGTGCTAACAATTATTTTGTTGCACAAATACGTATTTCATTTATGGCAACGATCATGTTCTCGATGGGAGAGAATAATGATGGTATTCATAAAATTGAAAAAAGTGTTGTTTTTTTCTTATACCACCTGAATCGGAATGCCGAAGATATAACAGGTATTTATTTTATGTAATGAAATAATCCCTGTATACCAAAGGAAGTTGAAATCGGTTACCCCCAATCCTGATGTTTAGTTTTGAGGATGGATATTACAAATGGAGTGTCGTTCATCAAACTACGGGGGTAGTGCAGTTTCGAGAAAATGGATTTTATCGAAACAAAGACATAATGTGTTTAAATCGGAGAGCCTGCAATGAAGGTTTTTACAACTGGTCAGGTCGCTAAGATCTGTAAAGTAGCCCCACGAACGGTCAGCAAATGGTTTGACTCGGGGCGTCTGAAGGGCTACAGGATTCCCGGATCTCAGGATCGTCGTATTCCCCGCGAATACCTGATCAAATTCCTGAAGGAACATGGCATGCCGATCAATGGACTCGAAGACGAGTCATTTGCGAAGGTGCTCATAGTCGCTCAGGATCAGGTTCTAATCGAAAACGTCAAGCGTGAACTCCCTGAGGAGAAATCGTTTAAAGTTACAATAGCATCCAGTGGATTTGACGCCGGTATTGCGGCGGAAAGTTTTCATCCGGATTGTATTATCGTTGATTTTTCGATCGGAAAGCCGGAAGCTTTACAGATTTGCCAAAATCTGCGACGTAACCCGGAATTTTCAGAAATCATTCTGATCGCTTTGCTTCCAGACGATGGCAGCAGTACGAGCTTCGATCGCTCAAGTATCAACGAGACTTTCAGAAAACCATTCGATTCCGCCTTGCTTGCGGAAAGACTGCGAACGCTTGTCGGTTCGAAGAAAGAACTCGTCTGATCAATCAGACATGTTGGCGGCGGACCTGATGAATTTGTTCCATCCGCTGCGTCCTTGATCGGGATTCGTTCTGAATTATTCAGAATCAACCGCTCGGTTCCTTACGAAACCGGGCGGTTTTTTTTGCGCTCATGGCTTCAGTTCCGGCATACACGTCCGGCCGCGGCAGGCTGTCCCGCTTGGGAATACTCAATCAATAAAACGCATGATAACCACCGTCCGCCAGTCTCTTTCGCCCCGATTTTCATGTTCTGCCTGTTTTGTTTGCTTTTTCTGCTTTTTTACAAAAAAATGAAAAGATTTTATGCACGAAATGGCGTTTTGTCCACACTTCTTTTATAGAGAGTACCGGGTAAACGATGATTCATTCGAAAGAACAGAACATCAAGAACCGAATATTCGAAATTCATTTCAATTTTTTGGGGTGAATACAATTGATAAACGGCGCTCGATGCGGTATACTGGTATGATCACGAAAATCTCAATTCACTGCGAAAGGGTCCATGATGAAAAAAATCATTTTAACTCTGTTGTTATTTCTTGCTGCGGCACCGGCGTTTGCGGATGTCAAGGCGCTTTTACTATCGCTGGAGCAATACAAAGAGGAAAAGGATGTCCTGGCTTACGTTGAAAACGACCTCAAAGAGCTTTCAAACGCTTTGGAACGAATTCACGCAACGATTACTTCGTCGATTGACTCCGATGTCGGGCCTAACGATATTTCGGAGGACCGCTATCGGAAATCCATTCTTAATCGTATTGACCAATGGTTGAAAGACATTGGCGACAAGGATATTGCAATGGTCTATCTTGCCGGGCACGGCGTTAAAGACGACAAGGGCAAACTCTATTGGGCGATGAACAATTTCGACCCCAAAAATTTCGGGCAGACGGCGATTCCTGTCGGCCTGATTCGGGAAAAGCTCGAAAGCTGCCGCGCCTCGAAGGTTCTGCTTTTTCTCGATACCTGTTTTTACGGAACGGCCAAATCGGCAGGTTCCAAAAATCTTGTCGTCGTTTCGACCATGGCCGAGTCGTTTAAAAAATCCTCAAAACTGACGACTATTGCCAGTTCCAGCGCGAATCAGGAAAGTTGGCTCTGGAAGGAAATGGAACACTCGCTCTTTACCTTTTGGCTCATTCAGGCGTTCAAAGGGGCCGCCGACGAAGACGGAAACGGTTCCATTTCGTATTCCGAACTAAAAGATTTTCTCGATGTGAACGTTATGCAATCGGCCAAACTCGCGCTCGAAAAGAAACAGACCCCGACTTATTTTAATGACGGAGCACTACTGGAAAACGATTTCGCTCTTCCGGTCAAAGCGGTCACCCTGCAACGCTTGTACGAAGATATCGCCGATCAGATCGACATACAAATGCGACTTCACGGCTTCAAACGTCTGGCTGTTACAGAATTCAGCTCCGGAGAGAATCAAAACAAAGTTGACGGCCAGACCGGGCTTCTGACCAAAGACGCCGCTCATGAAATCACCTCCATTTTGAGTAAACGCAAGAAAAAATTCGGGGCGCCTTATACGATTCTTACGGAGAACGCAACGAATGAACTGCTAAAAAACGGGGGAATTGCTTTTGACGACCTTGGCGCGTCCAAGACCAAAAATCTGTTGCTGTCCGCCTCGGCAAAAGTGGACGAGCACGATAATCCGGCCATTTTTACCGGAAATCTGCGATGGACCGGTGCGTGCGGACTTCGACTGTCCGGTCGTCTCATTTCCACTGAAACAATGGAAGACGTCTTTGTTGTTCGCGGATTGGGACTTCTCGGAAGACCGTTGGGAAGCCGAAATCGGCTCCTGCCCGACTACGAACAGTTGGGTATGAGCGGATTGAGTATGCTTGTTCCCACGTACAATGATAATCGTGATAAACCGTATGTTCCCACGCAGGGAACACCGCACCCGCTCAACGTATCGGCCGGTGGTCCGCAGACCGTCAAGATTCTTGTCCGTCCGCACAATTCCAATGGCCCGTACAAACTTCGTGAGCTGAAATTCAGTGGAAATCGTTGCGATGTCAAATTGAACCAGGGAGAGCAATACGCCATTCGGATAACGAACACGTCCAAACAGGAAGTATTTGCCCGGGTCCTTGTCGATGGCCGAAGTACGATTTCGCAATATGTAAACGTTTCGAAAGACGAATGCTTGCAAGGAACGGTACCGAAGAGCGAAAAAATGATCTTTGCGCCCCGGGTAAATTTGCAGGAAGCTCGTCAATGGTATCTGCCGCCGGAAACGTATTGTGATATCCTTGGCTTTTACGCCCCGGAAGGTCTGGAAACGTCGGACGTAAAATATCTGGCCAAAGATATCAAAGTAACCGGCAAGTCACAGCTTTGCCGATTCAATGTTGTTGACGCAAACGAATCCCTGGCGGCCAGAGATCATTTTACGGATCAGCTCGGTATGATTACCGTTGCGATTTACGAGTCGATTGCGCCGGAAGAAGCGGAACATCGAAAGGCGAAACGGGGCGAGCAGAATGTCGGAACGAATCCCGGTCCGCCGGAAGCGACGAAATTGGGAAAATACACAGGGAAAAACGTACCCGGCGATCCGACCATGATTTTGAATATTCATTACTCTTCCAAATAGAAAATTTCCGGCAGATTGTTTTGGTTTACTCCGCTTGTTTCCGGACGCAAGGCCCGTATATGCAGCGAGTGAAACGATCGCAATGAGGGCCAGTGCGGTTCGAAGGGTCCCAATATTCCGTAATTCCGGTCGTGCGAGACCGGAATTACGGGATTGGTTTTTTGGGCAATTGTATTGTGATTGTTTAAAAAATCCCAACCCCGCAAGCGGACATTTTGGAGTGCGGAGGCTTGCCGCCGCTTTTGTGTGCGTTAAATAAGGGCAACGCGGGAGCTTGCTCCGGGTTCGACCAACTCCGTTTGAAAAGAGAACCCCGGTTTTTACAATCGAAAACTTGGGCTTTACTCTCAT
>JAQVID010000202.1:0-2812 GCA_028695865.1 Thermoguttaceae bacterium
GCAGGGCCGGAATCTGCTTGATTACATGACCCAAACGCTCATCCATTATCTCCATGGTACCGCTGCCCCGTCGCCAATTTATTCCTGATTATCCCAATTTTCATATTCTGACCGTGAACGGTTACGAAGAGTAAACGTGAACATCAACGGAAAATCCTTTGGCGAACAAGGCAATCGCTCCGCCACTGCAAGTCGCAGTATTCCCGCGAAAGGTTGATTGATTGATGATCACGGACAGATTCCCGTAAGTGCCCATATTGTTGACAGCGGCTCCGTATTGGGCCTCGTTTTCGCTGAAGGTTGATTTGTCAATCTGCGCGAAGACGGAGCTGTAGCCCGACTCGGTAAGAAATTGCGGCAGTGCATTCACGCCGAAGTTTGTAATGCCCGCTCCGTTATCGCCAGAGGTATTGCCGGTGAAGTCGCTATTGTCAACGAACATGACACCGCTGTTGTGAATGGCTCCTCCGCTCTTTCCGGACTCATTGGCGTCGAACGTTGTGTCCTTAACCGTCAAATAACCGATATTGTAAAGACCGCCGCCGCGGGCCGCGGTGTTGTCCGTGGCGACGCAATCGGAAATCAGGAGACTTCCCGCGTTGTAAACGGCTCCTCCGGCAAGTTCATCATAGGCGGAGTTTGTACCCGTTCCGCCGGTGAGGATCAGTCCGAGGAGCTTTACCGGATCGGCAATGGTCCCGATATTCTCCCCGACAACAAAGATACTTCCGACAGCGTTCCCGTTGATCGTGACATCCAGCGTACCCGCGTCAATGGTGATCGTTTTATCGATCACAAGACTTCCGTAATCAGAAGAAAGCGTAATGGAATTGGCTTCGTCGGTCCAGTCAACCGCGTTGGAAAACGTAATGACATTCCCCAGGTCGGCGGTTCCGGCATAGAGCACCGCTTCACGAAGCGAAATGAGACCATCGAAAGGATTGATGTTATCCTCGGCGGTTGTGACGACCACCGACCTTGCTTCCAGGTCAAAGGCATAAGCGCCGATGTTAAAGAAGTCCTTGGTCAAAACGCGACTGACGGCGTTTCCGGCCCCGTCGCGATTTTGCGCGCTGGTGTACACGGTTGTTTGGACCCCCATTCCGTTGGAGAGTCCGTAATATTCGGTGTCCGTCCAATCGAAATCACATGTGGACACCTCGTCGCCGACTCTCCACCATTGCTCGTCCTGAACGTAATAGATATCGCCGAGCGTGGCATTTGGGACGATGTTCGTGATCTTTCCGGCGAGCGTTCCCATCAACGCGGCGGCGGAATCCAGGCGAATCGTAAGTGTTCCGTCCGGATTGAGTTTTGCGAGCGATTCCTCCCGCGGGGGACTGACCGCGTTGTCGGAAAACGAAACATTGTCTTCATCGCCCGAAAGAACGACCTGGCTGGTAACGAGGATCGTCTGCGGCTTCTCGACGAACGTGGAAGCAAAGGTTACGCCTTCAATGGAATTGACCGCGTTGAACATTCCTGGTCCTAACACTTCACCGTAAACACAATAATAAAGATTGACGTTCGCCGAAGCGTCCAGTATATAAATTTCGCTTTGGCAACTGTCGCCGGCCCCGACGAGAATCGAATTGACCGCGTTAAACGTTCCGCCAGTAGCGTAAACGGCGCTGCCCCCTTCAAGATCATCGTCCCCCACAGGATTCATCGCGAGGGTCGAATCGACGCAGGTGATTGTTGTATTGGCCCCTTCCATCAGTATCGCGCCGCCGGAACTGACGGCCTCGTTATTGACCAGGGTGGAATTGACGATCAGAATGTCCATGGTCGAATTAGTCGAGCTGACGGCGTAAATCGCTCCGGCGGCACCCGCCTGATTTTCCGTGAAGGTCGAGTTGGTGATCGTGGCATAACCGACCGCGTTTTTCCCGGTAACACAGTAGACGGCGCCCCCTTGGGCCATGGCGGTATTGTTGGTAAAGAGCGAGTTGGTCACGGTCAAGGCGGCGGTTGTATCCTCCAGAACCGCGTGATAAATGGCCGCCCCGGAGATTGCTTTGTTGCCTGTAAAGACGCAATGATCGACGGTGAGGTTCTCGTTGTTGTAAATTGCCCCGCCACGAGGATTGAGACCATCCCTGAAGGTTAGTCCGGCAAGAGTCACGTCGATCGATTTATCATTGTTGACGATCTGCATGATCGGAATCGATTGCGGAGACCCGGTAATCGCGCCTTGAAGAACGACTCCTTGATTACCCGCGTCGATAGTGAGCGTTTTACTGATCGTGAGGGCCAGATTCAGCGAAATGGTATTCTCCTTGTTGGTCCAGTCGATTTTGTTCGAGAAGGTAATGACATTCCCTGTCTCTCCCCACCGGGCATCGGCGTAAGAGATCGCTTCCCGAAGCGAAATGACGCCATCGGACGGGTCCTCGGTGTCCGCGGCGGTCGTTACAACCGTTAGCGTGGTGAGGTCGAGAATTCCCTGGGCGTTAAAGGTGAGCGGGAGCGTTGTGCCGCCGTAAGCCACCCTCGTTCCTTTTCCGTCGGTAAAGGAGCCGCCCCCCAGCACGATCGTTCCGCCGACCGTTTCTTCGACCCTTTCTTCGAAGAGACCGGACACGAACCAATCCCCGCCCGTGACCGTAATACAATGTTCATTCTTCCTGGTCGGCGTTGGGTAGGAGCCATTGTTACACGCAAGGTAGACGCTTCCAACGAGATAGTGATCGACCACTTCATCAACTTCAGCTTGGGATTCCTCGGCGACGATGGCCAGGGTTGTGAAGGAGGCCCCTTCCGGGCAGGAATAGACTTTTTCCGGTTTCGACGCGGTCGCCATCTGAGCCGA
>JAQVID010000202.1:2822-6390 GCA_028695865.1 Thermoguttaceae bacterium
GGATTCGTTGGAAAGAACGTTGACGGTCCAAACCCCATGGTTCATCGAAATTGTTTTTTCCTGAACGTCAAGGAAGTTGGACGCAACAATTTCGCCCGTGGACTTGCTCGTAAAGAGGTATCCGGAAGCCGAATAGTTGGTCGTGATGTCCTTGACCTTTCCGGTTTCGTAATTGAAATTGAAATCGACCGAGGAAGCGTTAACCCCGTTTTCCGTCGTTGCGTCGGAGAAATTCCATTTCACTTGTTCACCGGCTTGTTCCCCGTCTTCAGTCGAGGCGGTGATCGATCCGTCGAGAAGATGTGCCGTCATGTCTTTACTTGTAATTGGCGAATCGTTATAGGTAACCGTCCAGTCGCCGCCGGCAAGCATGATACCGTAAAAGCTCTCCCCACCGAGCGTTCCGGACGCGTCTTCTCCAAAGGCGTTTTCCGAGTTTGAGGTAAATGTGGCCCCGGAATAATTCTCTCCGGTTGTCGCGGTGGCGATTCCGAACGCCTCATGGATTTGTGCGTCGGTATTCCAGCGGATTCCCCCGCCGGAGGAACCAACCGTGTAATCGAGAGTGGATAAGTGGAACTGATCATTGGCGGCAAACTTGACCGACGTTTTGAGCGCGATGCTTCCGACGCCGAGGATGTCCCCCTCTTTGACGTCCACGTTCCACTCGCCACTGTTAAAGAAAACTTCGTCCAAAATTTGCAACTGACCGATCGTATCGGCGGTATTGGTGTAAGAATTTTCGTCACGGACAAAAGTCGCGTCTTGGGCAAGATAGAAATAGGCACCGTCCGAATATCCCCCTGTCGTGAGCGTGGCGGCCGCCAGGCCGTGATCCTTGGCGATTTGAAGCGTTCCGCCCTGACGGGTGATTCCCGTAACCACCACTTCGTTATTATTGACCGATGCCTCCTCGTTGACGACGATCGTGATATTGGACAACGTATTTCCGGTGAGGACGACATTCTTCGTTAAAATGGTGATGATCGAGGTCTCCGCGTTCCAAGTCCAATCCGTTTCTTCTGTACCGGAAATGGTCATTCCGTTGATTTTGGTCACCGGAGTGACGGTAAAATCGAACCGAATCGCGGCAAATTCCGATGTGTCCGCGCCTTCGTAAGCGACCGAAACCACGATCGTGTGCGTCCCATCTTCAATATTCGTGTTGACGTAACCAACGCCAAAACCTTGCTGTTCCGAATCCCAAGTGGCGGTGAAGTTGTACGATGTGACGTCCTGCCCGTCGAGATAGAATTTGACGTCGGCGTTGCCGGGGTCGGTGAAATTGTACGCGAAAATTCCGCCGAGAGTCAGACCGGTCTGATTGAGCGAAACGGTCTTGGTGAAATTTGAACTTAATTCCAGTTTGTATTCCGTGGTAACGCCCGAACCGCTGAAATTAACACTCGCGGTTTCGCCGCTGTAAACGGTCGTCTTGCCTTCGATATCGGTAAAGCTTGCGCCTTCGCCGTTGAGAATCATGCTTCCGCCTTTGTCACTGGGGACGGTACTCGATAATACCCGCCATTTTCCGTTCGTGACGGTAATCGTGCGGTCGATCACGGTTGGATCGTTGTAATTACCATGGGCCACTGCGAGCGTAACGGTTCCGACAGTGTAGGTGTCGGTCACGGCGGTCCTGATGTCCACTTGATTGGAAGGATTGGAATCCGCGTAGTCGGAGTTCGTTGATTTGGCCGTCACCCGGAAGGAATACGCAGTCGCCGCGGTCAGATTCGTTACGGTCGCCGTGTAAACGCCGCTGTTTTCCGCCAGCGTCGCGGTGGCTTTGCTCCAGCTCGTTCCCGTGTCGGTTGATTGCTCCACGAAGTAAGATGTCGCGTATTCGATGGCGTTCCATGTGAGTGAGGCCGAAATGTCGAGAACGCCGTTATTGGAGATCACCGGGGCGTCGAGCTTCGTCTTGGTCTTAATGGTGATTGGTTCGGACTGTTCCGAGGCCGTGTAAACGGCGTCTTCGGTCCCTGTTCCAATCGCTTGAACTTTAACATTATAATACGTTCCGGCGGAGAGTTTCCCGATTGTCAGGGACGTCCCGGAGGGAACGTGGATGCAAGTCTCCATTTCGCCGGAGATGTAATAATAGACATCGTAAGACGATGCGTTTACGTTGGCGTCCCAGCTTACTGCGATGCTTGACGTCGTTCGATCCTCCTCAACGGAAATCACATTTGTCGGCGTGGCCAGCGCAATCCCTGTCGTGACGGAATGGGTTCCCCAGGCAGACTGGTAATAATCATCATGGGTTTCGGCCTTAACGCGAAAATCATACGCCGTCTCTGCCAACAAATCGGTCACGGAGATCGTGGAGTCCGTGTAACCTGTTGCGAACGGCGTCCAATCGGTTTCCGACGTCAACTTATATTCAAACGTGTAAGCGCTTCCGCTGACAACGGAATAATTGGTGAACGTGACGCTTTTGTCCGTCTTTTGGTAAAAAGTGAGACTCGGCGTGGCAAGGGAAATCATTGTCTTCACGTCCAGAGCATCGCTTTTATCCGAAGCGGTGTAGACGGCGTCTTTCCACCCTTCTCCGATGGCCTGAACGCGAAATGAATAGTACGTGTTGGAATCCAGTTCGTTCAACGTGATCGATGTGGTTTCCGCGTCAACGGTCTCGGTTTTATCCTCGTAAGAGATAATATATCCGGACGCATTTTCGACTTCGGTCCAATGGAACGTCACCGAAGTGTCCGTTTTGGTGTTGACGGTTAAACCCGTCGGCGTGGCCAGCTTGCTCCCTGTCTTGACGGAGAGAGTTCCCCATTCCGATTCGTTGTAACTGTCCGTGGCATTGGCTTTAACGCGAAAATCATAGGTGGTCTCCGAGGCAATGCCTGATAAGCACACGTCGCCCGCCGTATAGCCGGAACCCAGAAACGTCCAATCGGTATCGGTCGCCGACTTATATTCGACGGTGTAGGACGCAGCGTCAGAGACTGCTTCCCACTTGAATGTGACACTGCTTTCGGTTTTATCCTTAAAGGAGACAATGGGGGTCGCAAGCGGGGCGGCCACGGCGCCCCGACTGGCCACGTCGGGGATCGTGTAGCCGATCTGATCGGTTGCGATCATTGTATCCGCGCCGGATGTTCCGCGAATATAGGAGAGCGTCTCATTTTTCGTTGCCGATCAGGCGACCGCCGTGTAATTGGCGTTGTGCCAAGTGAAAACGCCTGTTTTTGCCGCGGCACCATCGTGCTTCAACGCAAAATACGTTTGGGTGATGCCGCTTACCGTCTTTGTTGAAGAAACCGCCTTGCCGGCTTCGACGTTCGCGAACACATCGTCGACCGCTACATTCCCGGAATTGTTGTTCGAATTATCCCCTTTAAACGCGGATGTATTGTAGACGCTGCCCGCCAGTGAGTACCAGGCGTTTGTCGTCGCGTTAGTATCAGCAGTAAAGACATCGTTGCCGCTTGCGGTTGCCGTATTGCCGACAACGATACTGTTCAGCAAATAAATCGTACCAATGTAATTGTTTCCGCTCTGAGTGCCGCCGGAATTGTAAAGCGCGCCGCCGCTATTAGATGCCGAATTTCCG
>JAQVID010000203.1 GCA_028695865.1 Thermoguttaceae bacterium
TGGGGTATCCGCTTTCCGTTGAGGCAACTTGCCCGGTCGAAGTCGATCCGATGCTCTGCCCGCTCGATGTTAAAGCCCGATATGAATTCAAGGTCAAAGATAAAAACGGCTCGAATCGCATTCTTCCTTTGACTTGGTATGACGGCAAGGAGCGTCCGCCGATTATCGCGGAAAAAGGGTTGGCCGATCTCGGCATGGGTATTATTTTCGAAGGAACAGACGGTATTCTGGAAGCCGACTACAGTACAATTAAGCTCTATCCGGAAGAGAAGTTCGCGAAGTTCCAGCGTCCCAAGCCGTGGATTCCGGCCTCGCCCGGACATTATTTGGAATGGCTCAACGCGATTAAAAACGGCGGGCCGCAAGCATTGTGTGAATTCGAATACGCAGGTCGCCTTTCCGAAGCGGTTCAGCTCGGGGCCGTTTCGCTTCGGGCAGGCAAGAAGAAACTGATCTGGGACGCGGCAGCCGCCAAAATCACCAATGATCAGCAGGCTAACGCGTTCATCATGCGCAAGTACCGCGACGGCTGGACACTCTAACGAGGTTGTCCTTTGGCCTTTGAGTTTGTCAAAGCTCCATTTACCAAAGCTCGTTGACGATTTTCAACGTTTCGTCAACGAGAACATCTCCGCCAGAAGGGCCAACCAAATTGGTCTGAACAAGACCACCGTATGAGCCTCCTTCGGTCCCGCGTTTCGTGGGCAGGTATGTTCCGGCAGACCCCCATTGTTCTTCCGCGGAAAGCCCATTGGGTTTCGTCACGTCGAAATTGGCACTCCCATTGGTCAATTGGACGACAAAAGTCTGGACGGCTCGCGACCGTGCTTTAATCCGCAGACCGTATGCCGAGTAGAGTTCAAATTGATTCGTGCAGAGCACGGTATCCCCAATTCGCAGAACATTTATCGGCGTTTTGAACGTTGGGACAGGTGTCGTTTTGAGATTTTCATAACGTGAAATAACACGTCTGAACCCGTTACCCGCTGTGGATGCCTTGACCTTCAGTTTGGCAAGCGAAGAAACCGCTTCGTCGTATTCGGCTTTCGTTGGTACCCGCTTGGGAACCGTAATAACCGCGTGACGGTGCAGAAGCATAACATCGTCTTTGCGGTCGGAAAAGGCAAGCGGATACACATAGTCAATGGCCTGGGTGATTCGGCGAGCCGCTTCCTGCGTGGGAATAAAACCGCGAAGTTTATCCATTCGGGCACGAGCGGCAATATGAATCATCTGATGCGGCGACATATCGCCGGCAGCCCCGCACAGTCCGGCAACGACGACCGAATCACCGTATTTCTCCGCGACCTTTTCGCGAACGCGTCCCCAATAATCGGACGATAAAAGACAATTGCTGTAACGTTCATTGCCCTGTGACGGACAGGCGACGTTGATCAGCATGGCAATCGGCTTTCCCTTGGTGTCCCAAAAGAACATGCAACCGACCTCATGGTCTTCAGGACTTTCCGGTGAGTCAAAATTGTCTTGATTCGTCTTGCCATACATTTTGCTCGTACCATCGGTATAACGCGTTACTCTGGTTCTCGCAACGACCGCTTCTCCCAAGCCGAACGAAAACGATGCCTTTTGACGCGTTGACCATGCCCGCTTGACTCCGGCCACGACCTTGGGAACGATCTCGGCAACGTACTCCGTCGGATGCATGATTCCTTCGGTTTTCGTCATCTGCTGATCCGAAACCAATGGCGCGCAATGCGTATGCGTACCACAGAAAAGAAATTTATCGAGGTTCAACTCGGGACACTCTTTGGCCAAAGCCTGTCGCAAAGGCGCCATGAGACCAACACGAATCGAAATCAAATCAAAGGCAAGAATGAATGCGGTATCAGTCTGCTTTCCCCGGGCATCAACCGATTCCAACGCGATAATATTGACCTTCAACGGCGTTTCAATTCCTTTCGAAACGCGATACGGCGTCCAACCGGCCAGGTAAACCGTGCCCGACGGCGTGATGTCCACACAGGCGGCGCCCGCTTTAAGTTCGTTCCCCTGCCCTGCGGAAATCATAAAAAACAGTGCCAAAAAAAACACGGCCAAAAAAACGCAAATCTGTTTCATGTTCGTTTTCCTCTCAGTAAACACAGAACAAAACAAAACGTCGCCGGGCTCCTGAAGAAGGAACCCGGGAACAAATTTTTACGGCTGCGGTACGAAAGTGATCGTACTCATATTATAACTTCCTTGCAAAAGGAATACAAATTCATGTTCCCCTTCGGTAAGTTCGATACCATCCAGAACGGCGTCGGTATCGGTTCCCCAATGAGAATCTTTGTGCGGCGGGGTCTCCCACTGGCCGACCGGAGAACCGTCGATCAAAAGTCGCGGGCCCTTCTGTCCGCGTGATGGCGTTCCGTATCGCAGAACGGCTTTGTACTTGCCCGTCTTCTTGACGTGAACGGTGTACTTGAGCCATTCACCCGCCGATGCTCCTCCGATCACATTTTCGCCCGCGTCAACCGATTCGTTCACGCGAAACGTTTGACTGGCTCCATTACCGGACGTGGAATCGCTGTATGCGATTTCCTTTCCTCCTTCATCGTAATGCGACAGCATGACAACGCCTGGAATTTCTTGCGCTTTACCCAAATAAGGACGCGAATTCCCCACCCGGCGAAGATACTCAATAACCGGCTGAGTATGCGCAACCATTCCGTTTTCGTCTTGCGCAAAAGCGCACAGCGCATGGGTGCCGCGATCGAATTCCGGCGCGATACCGCTTCGTCCCGGTTTCACAAAATTCGTTCGGGAATAATACGCGTTGGTAATATCAATGTCAAACTTGTACGGAGGAACCGATTTGCATTCAAGCAATGCACCACTGTCAAACAGATACACATTTTTGATTTTGGCTCCTGTCTTGGCCGACGGCTTGGCATCGACTTCAAAATGGAGTGAACTGCCCGGCTTGTGAATCTCCTCCGATTTCGGCTTGCTCTTCCAGGTAATTGTCGGCTTGTTCTCCTCCGGATAAGCATAGACGTGAACATAATCGACAAAGAAGCTTTCAGGAAAAACACCTTTGGTCGGATCGCCGCCCGAACGTCCGCAGCAGCCGGAAAGAATCGCGTGCAGCGGAACAAAACCGGCCGCGTGATTGAACGGATCGAACGTGACCGAATCATAAGGACTGTGATTGGCCTGGCTCTTGATCAAACGACCATTGAGATAATACGAAACTTCAAACGGAGTCCACTTGCAACCAACAATGTAGAAATCATTGGGACCACCAGGCAGAAGGGAATTATAGTTCCAGCTTCGCAACGTACCGCACGCAAAAACATGCAAGTTGTGATCAAGTTTGCATCGTGGAGCTTCCCCCGGTTTCGCCGGCCCCATATAATAGTCTTCATAGATATCGATTTCCCAACCGTCCGTAAACGGATTGGATGGTCCTTGTGTACAAAGCCAGAAGGCCGACCACCAACCGGACTGCATGCGGAACTTGACTTTCGCTTCGTAATATCCGTATCCATAACGCTCGTTCGAATAAAGACTGACGCTTTGAACTTTCGTTTTTTGCTTGTCCCAATCGGCGGTTATTTCAACCATGCCGTTGTGGACTTTCGCATACTGCTTATGATCGTCCGGCGAATAAAACCACTTGTCTGTATCAACGGAATCACCATTGAACTCGTCGCTGAAAACAAGCGGCCAGCCTGCTTTTACCGGGTCGAATGTCGGAAGAAGTTCGACTTTGAAAGGAACACTTCCCGTGCGCGAGTCAATCGAGGCCAAACCCGCGACAAGATTATCGACTGTGATTTCGGCTCCGCGCTGATCGTTTGAGTTGAGCGCAAAATCAAACGCAAGGGGCACCGTTGGTGAAAAAGGTTTTAATACCCCCGACTTGTAACGCGTACTGCTATCGACAAGACTGCTCGACGAAAACGCCCAGCGGCCTTCCTTCGTTATACCGAAAAGAAAATCGGCCGGCAAACTCGCAAGCGTCAGCGGAAACGAATCAATCTTTTTGCCCTCGGCAAGTATCTCGATCGTCAGATTATTCGACTTTTCATCGGATATGATTCGGCATATCGCGTTTCGGTTCCCTTGTCGGGCACGAATCTCAAACGAAGCATTTGAACGCGACGCGTCTGCCCGATCGAAATGTTGAATGCGCAGTCCGGCTGCCGTGTATTGCGTCGCCCCGTCTTCGGAAGCAAACTTGACCGTGGAACGCGGAATGGTTATATGAAGCGATTGATTCGCGTTGGCCTTGAAAATACCCTGCCCTGTTACGGAAAGAAGACCCGGCGTCGGATTCCCTTTAATCAGTTTCGGATTTCCACTACAGCGAGCTGTCGCACCGTTGAAGTCTTCGGACGCACTTGCCTGATCGATTCGAAGCCGCTTAATCGCACCCCGCAAATCAACAGGTCCCGCCAATTTCACCACGGAATCCGAGTCAATTTGAGCAACCTTTAACGCAATAATGTTCTTTCCTTTTTTCAAGCGAACATTCTTGACTTGATCGTCCGTCTCAACAACAGCGTCTTTTTGCCCTTTCGCCGCGTCAAATACTTTTTCGCCATTCAACCGAAGTTCGAACGCACTGTTGGAGCCTGTTCCAAGTGTGATTTCACATTCGTAAGGAACTTCAATTTCTGAAAAAATCCAGGCGTTTTTCCCGGCCTGTGAGGCAAGTGTCGAAAGATTGAGCATCCCGGCATTGAGCACAATACGCTTGCCCTGCGCGCCGCCGAGTTCACCGGGCACAACTCCCCATTGCGATGCCTCAAGCTCGAAATTCTGGTCGGCCGGAACAAACGCGGTCCATCGTTGCGGAAGTCGTATATCGCCCAATATGTCGGAAGGCTGGAAATCAAGCTGTAAATCGGTGACCTGAAGTTCCAACCCCGGCTTTCCCCCAAACGCCAGTGTGACAAAATATGTTTCACAAGCATGACCGTTTTTGATCGGCACAAGAAATTCGTGCGGCTGCCAATTATCCGAAAGCGTGAAGTTGTTCGCCGGAGCAACACTGCTCCACTCCTTTTTGGCACCCCAAAGATAAAAAGTGGACCAGGCAGTCCCCTTCCCTTTGGCAAGAAACGCAATTCGCGCCACACCGCCGGACCGGGCAGGAAACTTCGCAATCGTCTGTATGGCACCGCCGTCTTTACCGTGAACGTTCGTCATACTCACCGCGCTTTTGCCCGTTGCGCTATCGGTCACCACCTCAACCTTGGGCCAGGGATTGTACCCCTCCCAGGTGTGAATGGCCCACCCTGCCGGAAAGTTTTTCGAGTCCGGCTTGAACGCCCCGTCAAACGCAGGGCCGTCCGCGTAAAGCGACACGCAAACAAACATCGACAAAATGAGAAACACGATTTTCCGCTTCATATATTTACCCTTCATTACCTCCATTAAGGATGAAGCCTCGCGAAATCCGCAAGGCAGGAAAGAACATGACATCATACATCATACATCATACATCATACATCATACATCATACATCATACATCATACATCATACATCATACATCATACATATTTCGTTTTCACTTGGTTTTTCGCGTTGCGACCTGCACCGTTTCCTGAAGGCAAACAGGAAATGAATCACGAAAAATTGAACTATCGGTCCTATAAAAACTTTCATGCGTTTGTTGCTTCGGCCCGATCGACTTCAGGGCAAACACAAACGGCATAGATTAACACAACGGCAAAAGCAACGAGCGGGACGAAATAGGCGATTTGTATCCTGCCCGTCCAATCCGAAATGATTCCTTGCAATTGAGTTAAAATCGCGCCGCCGCAGAGCATGGTAATAAGGCCCGCACCGGCCATTTTCGTATCGTTGCCCAGACCGCGGGTAGCGTAACTGAAAATCGTCGGGAACATGAGCGACATACATCCGCTGGCACACACAAGCGCATAAACACCAAGCACATTCGGACAGTGCGTCACGAAAATACAGCAAACAACCGCCAAAAACGCAAAGCACGCAAGCAGTCGCGAAGGCCGAATAAAACACATGAGTCCGGTACAGCTAAAGCGTCCTGCGATAAAAAGAATCTGCGACAAGACGTAAAACGTCGCTCCGGCCTGTTCCGCCCGCGTTGGAATAAACGCGTCGAAATGAACCAGTTCGCATAAACGATAAAACAGGGCGCTCACCGGTTCAACATTTCGCAACTGTTCCGGTGAAATCCTTGCAACTTCGTCCAAATGCAATACTTCCATGCAGTATCGAACGGAATACGACCAGCACCCGATATGCGACCCAACACAAAAGAACAATGCAATAACACCGTACAGATAATACTTGTTACGAAAGAGTCTTTTCCATGTCGAGATGAACTGAATCTCGCGTCGCTCTTCCCGAAGATTTGGCATGGGACATAAAAAAATCGCGCACCACGTCACAA
>JAQVID010000204.1 GCA_028695865.1 Thermoguttaceae bacterium
GCAAGAGGGAGGCTTTCTGGCGGCGTCGTATATGAACGATCTTCTCCGTGGGAAAACATTTCGGGGACCCGGTTCCTATCTTGAGTTTCAACCGACGAGTGTCGTCACTCGCGGTTCGACGACGCAGGGTATCTCTTTGAGTCCCAAGATTATTCGGGCACTTGAGTTCATTCGGACTAACGCCGGACTCAATTTGCGTGTCGACGATATTGCTCATCATCTCGGCGTGACTCGGCAATGGGCGGAAAAACTTTTTCAGAAGGAACGCAAATGTTCCATTCATGAAGAGATTCATCACGTTCGAATGAATACAATCCGTTCGATGGTGGCGCGAACCACGCTCCCATTTAACGAAATCGCCCTCCAGTGTGGCTTCGAGAGTGGGAACCATCTCGGAATCCTTTTCAAAAAGCATTTCGGAATGACCATGACGGAATACCGTTCACGAGCGACAAGTGAGAATGAATCCCTGGAGCAAGTTTCCATAATCAAGGACGGCAGTTTCCATATATTAGATTGAGCTTTTGGCCTGACAGGTTATAATAACAGAATGAACCCGTTCGATTGGACCAGGTTCCGATGATCGTTTTTTAAGCAAATAAAAAGGGAAAAAGCATGTCGCAGAAACCGCCCGGGTATCGTTGGGAACTTTTACTTTTGCTTTCTCTGGCCTTCTTTCTTCATCAGGCGGACCGCGCGATCTTTGGTGTTTTGCTTGAGCCGATTCAGAAGTCTCTTGCGCTTACGAGTGAGCAGATGGGATTGACAGGAACCGTTCTCTTTGCGATGCTTGCCCTCATGATGCCGATTGCAGGCTTCGTGGGCGACCGCTTTTCCAAAAAATGGATCATCGTCTGCAGTGTTATTTTTTGGAGCTGTTCTACCGCTGTGACCGGTTGGGCGGCGGGCCTGTTCGCCTTGATCTTTTTTCGCAGTATCGCCACGGCGGGTGGTGAGTCGTTTTATGCTCCTGCCGCGTATCCGATGCTTGCGGCCTATCACAAAAAGACCCGTTCTCTCGCGTTTTCGGTACACCAGGCAGCTCTTTATATCGGCGTGATGAGTTCGGGATTTATCGCGGGAGCACTATCTGAAGCGCTCGGGTGGCGAGCCGCGTTCATGATTTTTGGCGGGGCAGGGGTGATACTCGGTGGAATCCTCATATTCCGGCTCCGTCCGATGCCTGTGGAGGATTCGTTGATTTCCGAAGAAAGTTCCGGGCAAAAGAAAGAGTCGGTTTCTTTTGGGAGAGCCTCGCTTCAAATTGTGCGAATTCCGACATTTTGGTTCCTGACCGCCGGGTTTTCCGCTGTCGTCGCGGTCAATAATGCCTATCTGATCTGGGCCCCGACCTTTGTTAAGGAGCAGTTCGGAACGTCCCTGACGGCCGCCGGGGGAGGAACGATGCTTTATCATCATCTCCTTGCGTTTGTCGGAATTCTGATCGGCGGATTTTTGACCGATCGGCTTATTACACGAGCCTGTCGGTTTCGTCTTCTGCTTCAAATGTTCGCTCTGGCCCTGGGTTTCCCGTTTATTTATCTGATGGGAGGAGCGTCTTCTTTGACGATGGTTTGGATCACCTCGGCCGCGTTTGGTTTCTTTCGCGGTCTTTATGAAACGAATACACACGCCGCGCTTTTCGATGTGATTCCCACCAGGATTCGTTCAACCGCTGTTGCGCTAATGACACTGATCGCGTTCCTGATCGGTTCCTGTACTCCCTGGCTCCTCGGCTTTTACCGTTCAAAAATGGGCGAGTCGGGACTTGCTTTCGGATTTCAATCGCTTGCTTTTGTTTATCTGCTGGGAGCGTTTTTTGTATTTATGGCCTTTCTTTTTACCTTCAAAAAGGATAGAATTGTAGAACAATGAAAATCACAAAAATTGAGACTTTTATTTGTAATGCGTATCGAACGAACTGGTGTTTTATTCGAGTCCTGACGGATCAGCCCGGACTCTATGGACTCGGTGAGGCGACTCTTGAATATAAAGAGCAAACGGTGATTCAGGCGTGTCGTGAGCTTGAACGGGACGTGCTCGGACGCGACCCCCGTGATATCGAAAGCATCTGGCAGGACCTTTATCGAAACGCCTACTGGCGTGGTGGGCCCGTCTTGATGAGCGCGATTTCGGCCCTTGATATGGCGCTTTGGGATATTCTCGGGAAGGACCTTGGCGTTCCGGTCTGGAGGCTTCTTGGAGGGAAGGTGCGGGACCGGGTTCCCTGTTATGCCAACGGATGGTTCGTTCCGGCGAAGACGCCCGAAGAGTTCGGAGAAAAAGCGGCGGAGGCGGTGGCGTCCGGATTTCGGGCTCTCAAATGGGACCCGTTTGGCTCCGCGTGGCGATATTTGTCTCCTCAAGCGTTTCGGGAAGCGATTCGATGTGTTGAGGCGGTTTATCAGTCGGCGCATGGAAAAGCGGAGATTCTGATCGAGGGGCATGGCAGATTCGAACTCCCGACGGCGATCCGAATTGCGCAGGCTCTGGAGCCATTTGACGTCATGTTTTTCGAGGAACCGCTCATTCCGGATTCTCTTGAGGCGATGGCCGATTTTCGTTCCAAGGTTCGGGTGCCGGTCGCGTTTGGTGAGCGTCTTTATGGTCTCAATTCGTTCCGGACGCTGCTCGAATACCGGGCTGCGGACCTTGTTCAGCCTGATGTTTCACACGCGGGAGGACTGACCGAACTCAAAAAGATCGCTGCTCTTGCCGACTCGCATCATCTCCCGATTCTCCCGCATAATCCGAGTGGCCCGATCGCCAATGCCGCGACACTTCAGCTTGCCGCCTCGACTCCCAACTTCCTTTTTCTGGAAACGATGGCAAGCGATGTTCCCTGGCGTCGTGAAATTTGCGATGAAACGATTCGGATCGAAAATGGAGACATGCTCATTCCGGACCGCCCTGGTCTTGGGGTCGATTTGAACGAATCGGAGATTGCGAAACACCCCTTTATTCCGACGTCCCTCCGTCACTATCGGGGAGACCTGACCGATATTCGCCCGAAAAACGCGGTATCGATCTCACAGAACTGAATGGTCACCGACTCGCTTTTACCGCTCCAATATTGTATGTCACGCCAAGCCGCAAAGGGCACGACCGAACCCGGGAGAGCATTTCATTCTTTTTGAGAATAAATATATTTTTTGTAAAGGCTGGTAAAAATATTTTCTTTCCTTCTTTGCGTGACACAATTTAGGGTATGGCCTGGCGGCCGAACCGGGTGCCTACCATACGGGAACCCCGTAGAGGACATTTTGGAGTGCGGGGGCTTGCCACCGCTTTTGTGTGCGTTAAATAAGGATAACGCGGGAGCTTGCTCCCGGTTCGACCATTACGCTTCGAAAGAGTCCCCCGGTTTTTACGATCGAGAACTTGGGCTTTACTCTCATAATCGCGAACACTGTTTTTACGTTCCGTGTAGAGGGACAACGTTTAATCGAAAGCGGTGGCAAGCCCCCGCACTCCATATCGCGTGGAGTGATTCTAATCGTATCGCTTCGACGTGTACGTATAGAAGGCGAAATCGCCGGGATCGCGGCGCCACCGTGCAACACTGCTTTTTCACTCCGCGTATTGCGGCGGAGCAACCCCGTTAGGGGTTTCCGTATGGTAGGCAGGGGTTCGGCCGTTAGGCCGTACCCCTGCTATGCGGTTTCCCAAAAATCCAATCCGTAATTCCGGTCTCGCACGACCGGAATTACGGAATATTGCGACTCCTTCGAACCGCTCTCCCCCTAATTGCGCTCGTTTCACTCGCTCCATATACGGGCTTGAAAAATTTTCATCGTACCCCAAATTGAGGTCCATTACGACCAACAAAACCCGTATAGGAATGTGTCATGCAAATTTGACGCCAACGCCGGTTCCCCAAAAATCCCAACCCCGTAGGGGTTTCCGTATGGTAGGCACGCGGTTCGGCCGTCAGGCCGTACCCCTGTAATACGATTGCCGAAATTGTATTGTGATTTTTATGTATTGTGATTTTTTAAAAAATCCCAACCCCGTAGAGGACATTTTGGAGTGCGGGGGCTTGCCACCGCTTTTGTGTGCGTTAAATAAGGATAACGCGGGAGCTTGCTCCCGGTTCGACCATTACGCTTCGAAAGAGTCCCCCGGTTTTTACGATCGAGAACTTGGGCTTTACTCTCATAATCGCGAACACTGTTTTTACGTTCCGTGTAGAGGGACAACGTTTAATCGAAAGCGGTGGCAAGCCCCCGCACTCCATATCGCGTGGAGTGATTCTAATCGTATCGCTTCGACGTGTACGTATAGAAGGCGAAATCGCCGGGATCGCGGCGCCACCGTGCAACACTGCTTTTTCACTCCGCGTATTGCGGCGGAGCAACCCCTACGGGGTTAGGATTTTTCGGGGGGGGATCGCATAACAGGGGTACGGCTGACGGCCGAACCGGGTGCCTACCATACGGGAACCCCGTAGAGGACATTTGGGAAGGCGATTACCAACAGCCGAAGCATCGGCAGGAAAACATTTCCGCCAAACGGAATTGGTAATCAGGAATCGAGCCATTTCTGATATTCGGGATCAACCCAGCAAACATCGGCCAGGAGTTCGGGGAGTGGATCAATATCGGTTGCGGCGAATCCGACATGATTGTGTCGTCGCCATCCTTCGGCATACTCGAAATGTCCGGACAGTTTTCCGGTCGTTGCGCATCCTTCATCCATGGAATCGAGATAGGAATCGAAGCCTTGCGAAACATCGAGCCATTCTTTTTGGCTCTTGTGACAAGCAAGATAATCGCGCTTTTGCATGCGAACGGAAGAGACATCGACATAAATTTCGGCACGAACGAGTTTTCTCATACAGTCGCGGTTGGCATGGGGCGGGGCATGATACACGACGACATCTTTATAACTGCACTTGGTTGGCGGGTCGGCCGGAGCATTGACCATCCCGCGGCAAAACGCGGCAGTAACAGCCAAACGGGCCGCGTTCTGGTGATCTTCCATGTAATCTTGCATTGATTGCACAAGAATAATATCCGGATCGACTTCACGAATAACGGCAATCAATTTGAGCAACGTCGGCTTATCGCAATAATTGACGTCAAGATCGTCGACAAGAGCTTCGTGAAAGACGGCGCCCATAAGTTTGGCCGCGTCTGCCGCTTCGTTGCGACGAGTGCGAATGATTTCATCGCGACGCATGGTCGAGGTTCCCCAGGAGCCGTTCGCAATGGTCATGTAATGAATTTGGCAACCACGGTCGCGGAGAAGAGCAAGCGTTCCCGACATTTGGAATTCAATGTCGTCCGGATGGCAGGCAATGGCAAATACAACAGGCTTCTTTTTTTCTGTCATTTTCAATAAATCCTTTTGATTGGAAGTAAAAGCAAATATGCAAATAAAACGCCCGAAAGCGTTAAAACAACGCGGTTACAAAATTGCAGTTTCGATCTAATATTATTCGTGTATTATTTATATCCGCCCGGCTGGAGTTCCGGGGGCAATGGCGAAGTGTAAGACGGACCGATCATCGTCTGGTGCTCGGCCTTGGCTTTTTCGACAAGAGCAGGTTCGTTAAACAGACGAATGCAGCCCAGGGCCATGACGGACGCGGCGGCCAAGGCGCCTTTATCGCCAATCGTTGTCCCCACTTGCGCCGTCATTTGCCATGAATGAAGCGTCGTGCCAATCGACGCGGTCGCGGCAAAAAATTGACCAGACGGAACGATCTGACTCACGTCGCCCGCGTCTGTCGATACCGTCTGCTGTACCGGCCAGGATCGAGTGACCACATTAGTCGCGACCGGTGAGGCTTCCAGTGATTTCATCAGTTCAGGATTGTTTCCTGACGCCAGAGCCAAAGCACTGGTTTTCTCGTCGGGTGCCAGTTGAGCAAAGAAAAGTCGCCCGAGTTTCTGATCCTCTTCGTCGAATTTGGGCCCCCCCAACTCAACAAAAGCATCGGCAAGTACCCGGGTGATGGTCGGATTGGGAGCCCAATCGCTTACAGCTCCGGCAATTTTGTATTCCATTTGCGTACCGGACATGAGCGCGGCCCCTCGGGCAACATCAATAACGCGGTCCAGAATCTCTTTCGCCTGAGCCAGCCGCGGAGCCCTGATGTAATAGATCATGCGGGCACTTTCCGGGACAATATTGGGAACCTTGGCTCCCGGCTCAAGATAGGCGAAATGAATGCGTGCTTGCTGAATAATATGTTCGCGTAAATAATTAACCCCAATGTTCATCAATTCACAACCGTCAAGAGCACTGCGACCTTTTTCAGGAGCGCCGCCGGCGTGAGACGCGATTCCCTTGAACGAGAAAATAATCGAATAACGGGCAATCCACGGGTCGGGCGCAACGATGTTTTTGTCGGCTCCATGCCACAGAATGGCGGTATCG
>JAQVID010000205.1 GCA_028695865.1 Thermoguttaceae bacterium
GGCTTGTGATGAAGCTCCTTTACCTCCAGAGCGAAAACCGGAGAAAGGATATTCATTTTTATATCAACTCGCCCGGCGGCAGTGTTTCGGCGACGCTGGCCATTTACGACACGATGAATATATTGACCTGCCCGGTCGCGACTTATTGCGTCGGACTTGCGGCCAGTGGTGCCGCCATTCTTTTGGCCGGTGGAGCAAAGGGCAAGCGTTTCGCCTTGCAACACTCCAAGATCATGATTCATCAGCCTTGGGGTAATGTCGGTGGTCAAGTTTCCGATATCGAAATTCAGGCCCAGCAGATTTTGAATGACCGTGAAATGTTGAATAGTATTCTCTCGGTTCATACAGGCAAGACCATTGAGCAGATTGCCAAAGATACCGATCGCGATTTCTATTTATCTGCCGAACAGGCCAGAGAGTACGGAGTTGTGGACGACATCCTTACTCAACAGACGACGGCTGCGAATCTGGATGAATAATTTTTGAGGGTCAGTAGAACGTGCGTGTGTCCCGTCAGGGTTAACTGAACACGAACAGATTTTTGTAACTTGCATACTAAAGGAAAAGACAGTGACATTGATTCCCTATGTAATAGAACGCAATGGCCGCGAAGAGCGTGTCATGGATATTTACAGTCGTCTTCTTAAAGATCGCATCGTTTTTTTGGGATCGGCAATAGACGACGACGTTGCGAACATAATAGTTGCCCAGCTTTTATATCTTTACTCGGAAGACCCGACCAAAGATGTGCATTTGTATATCAATTCGCCTGGCGGAAGTGTAACGTCCGGTATGGCGATTTACGATACGATGCAGTACATTACGTGCGACGTTGCGACATACTGCATTGGTCAGTGTGCCTCGATGGGAGCCGTTTTGCTTACCGCAGGCGCAAGTGGAAAGCGATTTGCTCTTCCGAACTCGCGTATTATGATTCATCAGCCGTTGGCCGGCATGGAAGGAACCGCGGAAGAGATTTTGATTCACGCTCGCGAGTTCGTTACGATCAAAGAAAAACTCAATCGAATCCTGCTCAAACACACAGGCCATCCGCTTGAAAAGGTCGAAAACGATACGGATCGCGACCGATTCATGTCGGCTCAGGATGCTTGCGACTACGGCCTGATCGATCAGGTAGTCGAAGCCATTGCCAATAATCCGAAGAAAGCTTGACGCGTTTTCCCCATTGAACGAAGAGCATGGATGCTTTTCGAAAAATTTTTGCAAGGATGCCCTCATGAAAACACTTTCAAGACATATAACCGCTTTGGGTTTGCTTGTCGTCGTTTCGCTTCTTGGTCTTTCAGGTTGCGGAACGTCAAAGCGACAATACGCGATCAACGAGGCTCTGCTCATCGACCAGACACGTCTTCTGGAAAACGAAATCTACAAAACTCGTTATCAGATGCA
Organism: Thermoguttaceae bacterium; assembly: GCA_028695865.1. Taxonomy (GTDB): domain Bacteria; phylum Planctomycetota; class Planctomycetia; order Pirellulales; family Thermoguttaceae; genus JAUNBG01. The sequence goes on from JAQVID010000205.1 coordinate 1,411, forward strand.
AAAAGTCCTGGATGAAAATGCCCGTCTGAAAGAAGAATTGGGTATTGCCGACAAAGGCGGCAAGGGTCGTTTAAACCGTACTCCGGAAAAGCGATCCTCCAGCGAGCAGCAGAGCCCGGATTCCGTGCCGTTTGCCCCGCCTACTCTTGATTCCAATCAAGGCGCGGCAGCTCAGCGTCGAATACTCGTTGTTCCGCAGTCGCAACTGGACCAGGACAATGAAGCTGAAACACTGCCGCAAACAGTCGTAGATTCCGGCAAGAATCCCGCCTTGCGACTCATGCCCGTCTCGAAGCAGGCACCTGTGGTATCAAGACTTCCCGGTCCGGGCGAAGCGTCTGTTCCTTCGGACCAGACGCGTAAAGTTCTCGTCGTTCCGAACAGTCAGAATCAGCCCTCCGAGACACTTCCGCAGAGCATTATTCAGCCAACGCGACAAAAGGTATCCGTAACGGGAAGCGGAACCGGAATCGCACCACAATCGTGGGATTCCGGTAAATCGAATCAGCGGATCGTACCTGCTCATTACAACAGTGTTCCCGCCCAAAGCGATAATGGTCTGAACTGGAGCCCCGTGGAATAAACACCAGCTCTTTTGCCTTGCGAATACTTATTTGTCTTTTACGTCAAATGCAGAGCGAATAGCCTGTCCGCGCCAAACTTGCGGGGCTTTGAGACCCAGAACCCAGGCGATCGTCGCGGCGTTATCGTAGTTCACAATACAATCTTTGAGTTCTCCCTTTTTCACCCCAGGTCCGTAGAGAATCCACGGAACTTCCATGTGTTGCATAATACCTTCGCCGTGACGCTTGCCGGTTCCCCCGTGATCTGAAATAAAAACGACGAGTGTCGTCTTAATAAGTCCGCTTGAGCGAAGATAAGCCAATATCTTGCCGACATGGGTATCGATGGTCGTCATCATTTTTTGGTATTCAGGAGTACCCCAGCCAATTTTGTGACCAATAGTGTCGGGCTCATGGAAATAGATAAAAGCAAGAGCCGGTTTGCCGGCAAGGAACTCAATTCCTTTGGCGACGACTTCATCGTCTGTCTTGAAATAGCCTTGTTTATTGACATCGGCGTTTTCATAAAGATAACCGATTCCGTCCCAGGAATAAACGGCGGCAGAAAACGCGTTTGGATATTGGTCGCGAAGCACGCTGAAAATGCAGGGAAACTTCCCCTTGTCGGTGACGGTCAGCGGCGGCAGGTCAGGAACCTTGCTTCCCCAAGTACGATATCCGTGAACTTCCGATGGAGCCCCCATCAGAATGGAAGCCCAGTTAATCGCACTGGCCGAAGGGAGCACACTTCTCATCTTCACGGTCCACGCGCCGTTGTCTTTAAGTTCTTTCAAATTCGGCAATTCGTCCCATTTCAGGTAATGAGCGCCAAAACCATCGGCACCGATCAGGACAACATGTTCTATACCAGGCACCGGCGATTTGATCGTTTGAGCCTGTCCCTTAACGGACGACAGACAGGCAATCACCGCCAGCAGTCCGCATAACCACAGTACAGTTCGAGAGGAATTCTTCAGCATGAAACCATTCTCCTTTTTCTTGGAAGTCAAAACATTTCTGCAAGGAACGGGTGATACAACGCTGCGTCAGGCGATACATCATGTCACACAAAATATCACACAAACAACAAATACGAGTAACCAACCGTCCACCCTGAAATACTATTATAAAAAAGTTTTGGACCAATTGCAAGACGCACACAGAAATGTTTTGAGACCCCATAAAGCGGGAAGCAGGATTTCCTGTTCGATCGCGCGATCATCAAACGTGCTTTCGGCAGATACCTTCCGGCCGGGAATACATGTGGTATGGCAGGAAAAAAGTCCAAACGATATTCGCGCACAATAGATTATTATTAAAATGAAAAATGGAGTGTAGCAGGAATGTAATCGTGAACGTAAAACAGGGCAGAACACAACCAATCCGTCAACTCCCAACGGGATTCCCTCTCTGTTGGGCAAGGCCGCAAACCAAGCCGCAGCCAAGCAGGAAGAGTTTTCTTACAAGGCGCCCGATTTTGCCCTCTAAAACTCGCCCAATCCTGTACGGACGGGAATGAGTACACTCCGGCTAAACTTGCGTTCATTTCGCCGATTGACGCAAGCGGTCGAAAAGAGTATAATATATATGGTATACTAAAGTGTCATTCTGATGTTTTTTAGGAGTTCTTTATGTCCCAAGTTGCACAACCAGCCGCATCGCCATCCGTTCCGCCTTCGGTTCGATTTCGTATCTATGCCCTGTTGATACTGGTTTCGGCTGGTGTCATGTTCGGTCGAATCGCCGCGGTCGATCAGGTCGCTGATCGGGCTGTGCAGGACTACCGAATTCGCCTGATACCGGGTGAATTGGCGAAACGCCGGGCCGAACTTGAAAAAAAAGGACTCTCTGCCGCCGAGATCAAAACCCAACTCGTGCGGATAGGTCAGCGTCTTGTGGCCGATGCGCAAAAAGAACGCCCTACACTTAGTGCCAATGATCGAAGCCGCCTTCTGACCATTCGGGCACTGGTTGAACCCAATGCCCAGGTGTACCGGTACATACCTGTTCCAAACAAACAATTGCAAAACGGAAAGCAAGGTGCGTCAAAGTCCGGAGAACAAACGGTTTTGAGAAATTGCGGCTGTCCTTGCCCTCAGCAGTTCAATGGGGTAAATGCGCAAAATCGATCCTACCTCAAGCAAAGGGTACCTTACGCGATTGACAAAGCGATGGAAACGCCCGGTTGGGATACCATCGACATGGTTAAGCACGGACAGGCCGATGAACCGTTTGATCCGGCAGACCCGCTTTCAGGTTACCTTTATTCGAGTAAGCCGACACTTCTTCCAACGCTCATGGCGATCCCTTATGCCGCATTGTACCATGGACTGGGTCTTTCACTGGAAACTCATCCGTTTGCTACCCTGCGTATTTTGCTCGTTATATATAATCTGATTCCACTGATTATCGCGATGTTCCTCATGGCAATCATGATTGATCGTCTTGGCACTACCGATTGGGCGCGTTTTTTCGTCGTGGCCGTTTTTGCGTTTGCAACGTTTGTCACCACGTTTGTCGTCACGGTAAACAATCATGTTCCGTGTGTGGTCTGTGTTGTTTTTGCTCTGTACGGCGTGTTCCGGGTGGAATATGACAACGATCAACGAAGTCGGTGGTTTGCCCTGACCGGATTCTTTGGCGCTTTGGCTGTTGCGTGTGAACTTCCTGCGGCGGCCATAGCGTTTTTGCTTTTTGTTTTCTTCGTTTTTGCCCGAAATGTTCGTAAAACGCTTTTGGTCTCACTTCCGTGTGGTTTACTGGTCGTTGCCGGTTTTTTCGGGACGAATATTTTAGCCCACGATTCTTTGCGTCCGGCCTATGCCATGAAGCGCGATCACATGCAACTTGCCCGTCAGGAATCAAAAAATAAAGACAAAAATGATTCGCTCGTGACCTCGTTTGATCCGCATGATTGGTATATTTACAATTATATTCCTTCGGCCAAAACTCGTGAAATGAAAAACGCGAGGTTGAGTTATTGGGCCAATCGGGTTGGCATTGACCGCGGTGAACCGTCGCATTCGACTTATTTCCTCCATGCGACAATAGGTCACCACGGAGTTTTTTCGCTGACTCCTGTTTGGCTTTTGAGTATGATCGGCTGCTTCCTCTGGCTGGGCAAAAAGAATGAACGACGAATTCAGTATCTGGCCCGAGTAACTTTGGCCTTGACCATTTTGTTTTTTGTGTTCTATTTAACGCGAGATCAAGGCGACCGTAACTACGGTGGAATGACTTGCGGATTGCGGTGGTTTTTCCCACTCATTCCGTTTTGGCTTCCTGCCATGTTGCCTGCACTTGATGCGATGGAGAAGCGACGCTCATTACGAATCATCGCGGCGATTCTTTTGGTTTGGTCGGTCGCGTCGGCCTGTTATGCCTTGTGGAATCCATGGTCTCATCCGTGGCTCTACAATGCGTTGTTGTCCGGGGAATGGATTACTCCCTGGTAGGAAATAAGGTGAAACATGGCTAAAAAAGGTAAAACAGACAAAGCGGTTGAGCGAGTGGTCAGTGATAACAGGCGTGCGCGTCACGACTATGATATTATTGACACGTTGGAGTGTGGTATTGTCTTGTGGGGAAGTGAGGTCAAGAGTTTGCGGTGTTCCACTGTTTCGCTTGCTGAAGCTTATGCGCGTCTTAAAAATGGTGAAGTGTGGCTCATGAACTGCGACATACCCGAGTATTTTCAAGCAAATAGGTTCAATCATCGCCGCCGCCGTGACCGCAAACTCCTTTTGCACCGTCGTGAAATTATTCGCTTTGCCAATCGCGCTACCGAAAAAGGACTTACGCTTGTCCCGCTCAAACTCTACTTTGCCCGGGGAAAAGCAAAACTCTTGCTCGGCTTGTGTAAAGGAAAACGCGATTACGATAAGCGGGAAACAAAAAAGAACGAAGACGCAAAACGCGGACTGCGCATGGCCATGATGAAACGCGGCAAATAAAAACAGTCGTTTCATGCCCGTTTCGTTGAGCCTTCGTGTTTCGCGGCCTGAAGCCTCCCCGTTTTCCGAAGGCAAAAGGGTATGAATGACCAAAAATTTGAGGTATCGGTAGTATAAAAGAGACGAAAGAAAAAAATTTTTATTTTGGTGTTATTTGTCCTACACAGTTATTTGTATTTTATCATAACTGTGTAGCAGTTTTGAGGTGCGTAAAACGCTGGTTTTTACGGTGTCTTTTGTGTTCAGATCGTGAATGGTGCCCTGTAAAATTTCTTAAAATTTCATGCCAAAACAAGGCCAAGAAAACTTTTTCGGAAAAAATGCCATGAGGCCTCTTCGACCTGATTCAGGAGGATTGCAAAGTCAGAACAGGCCAAACCCGAGGGATTCAAGGATGTCGCTGGGATTCCACTGAACGCGTTCAGCTTT
>JAQVID010000206.1 GCA_028695865.1 Thermoguttaceae bacterium
TTCTGTACAACTGATCTTGACTCGTCCATACGAAAACATTATTATCCTGGCGGTAAGGTATACCGCACTGCATATTGACGAGCTTCACCGCGAAAATGATCGTAATACAAATACAGTCAGGAATGGTAATTGGGTTTGGATATGAAAAAGACACTGGTAACAATGGGGGTTGTTTTCTGTCTGATAACTTCTTTTCAGACAGCAACTTACGCGCAGTACCCGGACCCGGGATTCGTCTCAAATACCACTCAAGTACCTTCCGTAAATGCAGAGATTTTCTGTCGGGGGCAATACCAAAACGACAGTCACTTTAATTGTGGTTCGCTCAATCAGGAAAGTTCATGCTCTTGCGGGGCTCAATATTGTCCTTATGAACAAGGACTGTTGCCCTGTTTCAAATCAAACGCGGCAGGCTTTTTTGTCGACGGCTGGGTTTCAGGGGGTGTTTTGAGTCATTCTTGCGCTCCATTGACATTGAGTGCTCCGAGCGGGCCGGGCAGTATCAATTCAGAGCCGAATGACCTGCGCTTTAATCAGTCCTGTTTAGCCTTCGGGCGGGAAGCAGTTCGCGAGAACCGAATCAGTTGGGGAGCGCGAGTGGACCTGCTCTATGGCGCGGATTATCTTTTCGCCAGTTCACTGGGTCTGGAAACGGCCAATACGAATTTCAATGGTACGCCCGTTGAGACTCCCTATTTGGCCAAACCTCACTGGAACACAAATTCACAAGGAGGTTTTCCGGAATACGGATTTGCCATGCCGCAACTTTACGGCGAGGTCTATCTGCCGTTCTTATCAGGAACATCCGTAAAATTAGGGCATTTTTATTCCCCTTTGGGATACGAATCCATTATGAGTCCTTCCAACTTCTTCTACACACATACGTATTCCAAACTCTATGGTGAGCCACAGACGTTAACGGGCATGATGATCGACCAAAAACTCAATGACAATTGGGGCATGTTATTTGGAATCACGCAAGGCTGGAACGCCTGGGAAGACCCCAATCATTCCGCGAATTTCACTCTCGGGAGTAAATGGGAAAACGACGACAAGACAACCTCCCTGAGTTTGGTTTTAATGACCGGAAAAGAACAGGTCGCGACCAACGGACAAACAACGAATTATTCACTGGTCCTCCAAAAGAATGTCACGAAACAAATTACCTGGGTTCTGCAACACGACCTGGGCATCGCGAAAGAAGCCGCTTACGAAATGACAGCCCGCGGCAATAAAAAAACGCTTGACGCGCATTGGTACAGTGTTGCCAATTACCTCTATTGGCAAATGACCGACACCTTGTCCCTCGGTGGACGATTTGAATGGTTTTGTGACCATAATCATTCTCGTATTATGACTCAGGCGGTTCACAGGGACAGTATTTTGCCCGGTTGGGGACATGGCTTTTCCGGTCAAAATTATTTTGATCTTTCTCTGGGACTCAATTGGAAGCCCACCAAATGGATGACGATTCGGCCTGAAGTACGATACGATTGGAGTGATATCCAGTATGCGTTTGACAACGGTAACGTGATCCTTCCCGGGATTTACAAGAGTGGCACCAAGGACAATCTTGTTACCGTCGGCGGTGATTGCATTATTCGTTTCTGATTTTGCGGCTCCTTCCGGCACTGTTGTGTGCGTTAAATAAGAGTAACGCGGGAGAAAAGCTCCCGGTTCGACGCTAGCCGTACCCCTGCAACGCGATCGCCGCAATTGTATGGTGTTTGTTTAAAAATCCCAACCCCGTAGAGGATATTTTGGAGTGCGGAGGCTTGCCGCCGCTTTTGTGTGCGTTAAATAAGAATAGGGCGGGGGCTTGCTCCCGGTTCGACCTTTCGACTTCGAATCGAAAACTTGGGCTTTTACTCTCGTAAGCGCGAACAATGCTTTTGCACCCCGCGTAATGGGGCGGAAAACCCCGTAGGGGTTTCCGTATGGTAGGCACCCGGTTCGGCCGTCAGGCCGTACCCCTGCAACGTGATCGCCGAAAAATCCAACCCCGTAATTCCGGTCTCGCACGACCGGAATTACGGCGGGTTGCGACTCCTTCGAACCGCTGTGGCCCTAATTGCGCTCGTTTCACTCGCTCCATATACGGGCTTGATGAAATTTTATCATACCCTAAATTGAGGTCCATTACGACCAACAAAACCCGTATAGGAATGTGTCGCGCAAATTTGACGCCAGCGCCGGTTCTCCAAAAATCCAACCGCGCAAGCAATACCCGAAACATCCTAACCCCGTGCGGAGCCAGTCTTGTTTGCCTTGTACAACTAATATATAGTTGTAACAGTATACGTCATTGACGATCAATTTACGAATATATGATATGAATATCCATGTATTTTATAATCATCACGACAGGATATCATGTCATGTCCGAAGAACCTTTGCGGTGATTAGAACCTTTGCGGCGATTAGAACCTTTGCACCCGTTTACAACGTTTCAGGCGAAATAAGGCGGTCTTACACGTTCCAGCGGCGCAACGCCACCCACACTCCATCGTCCCCCCCCACAGCCAACCATTGCCCGGCGACGGGAAAGCAGGCTTAACTTCAGATCATTACGGCCTTTACGAAAACACCACGAGTAAAATCCAATGCGAGACCTATCGACGCGAATACCCCAGACGTATTCACATCTCAAGCCCTCAAAGAACCGAAACTCATACAAGAAAACAAAGAAAAAGCCTCAAAGTAACTCAAACAGGGCGACAGCCCCGTAAAGTCACAGAGAAGCTTGTTCAAACATCCAACATGACCCGTGCTTAACAGACTGTATACCTGGACAACGCTCAATCTTCAGCGCGTTTGTCCGTGTATTTCAGACGCTGGCTTAAACTGCAGTCCTCACGAAACTTCTTAACCATTTGCTTATCAAGCAGAGGAAATTCATTCGATAAGCGATTAAAAATATAATCTTGAACCACAGCCCTCAAGTCTTCGTCCTCAATCTCAAAGATGTCGATTTCCTTAAAATTCTCGTTAACCAACATCAATCGATCAGCCGAAATGCAATAGGTAATTGGTGCTTTAATGTAATTCTTTATTACGATGTGGTCATCGTAATACTTCAAACGTCTCTCTTTCAGAGGTTTTGCCATTTTCACTTCTTTCCTTACTTCCAAGGAAACACCATCCGACGTCGGAGTACAGTATCACACCGTAAGACAAAGGTGCCCCAAAGTTAATTGACGAGTACTTTCGAAGCAGCATAACTAACGCAGCTTCTACTAACACTACACTCAAACAACCGGACATAAAGCCCGACTGTAACAATAGGTTTTCGAATCTAGTGTTACCGTTAACTTCATTAGACTCTTATGTATTCTAATATTATTTGACAAAAACATCAAGTCTCTCGTGCCTGTAAAATAGAAGAAAAGCGAAAAATTTTTTAAAATCGGTCATATTTACACGGTATCTTTTATCCAAAATACCAAAGCTTGCCCTAAAACAACAATGTTCAATAACCTGACGCATACAAATTTTATTCGTAAACGTTTACAACTATGTTTTATTACACAGCTTTTCCAAGGTCAAACAGGGCGAAAATTCCCCAGGCAGCGGCTGTTCAAATACCATAAGAGACATTGCTCTCATTTTTCGTGAGCAATGGCCAACAGTCGGACAGCGTTAAAGAAGAAGAAAAACAGAATAAGAATAACGACAATAATTCTGACATCAGAGAGTGAAAATGTACCCTGATTTTCAGACGATGTATTATTATTCCCGTTTCCGGTTGTCTTGGCACTCTCGGGCGGAAGAGCAATTGAATTGTCACTCATGTCGGCAGTTTTGGACGTATCGGCAGCAGAAGACGATGGAGCGGCAGCTTCACCGCTACTGGTCGTTAAGGAGACATTATGTAATGGCATTCCCTTGCTTTTGGCCGTGCCAACAGTTGCCCGATCCCCGCTTTTGGCCGCCCCGGTACCAGACGGGCCTGTCTTGAGCATGGACGCCGGATAAACTTCAGGATGATCGCGGCCGATCACACTGCGCTGCGCAATGAGAGTGGGCGATTCGATTGGCGGATAGGGCGGCATGTCTCCAAACGCTTCTTCTGCGCTGGTGTGCGGAATGGCGCCGCTTGCCCGGCCTCCCGCGGTATGAGCTTGCCGCAAAACGTAAACAGGTTTGCTCGAAATCGGAAATATACCGCAGGCCTGGAGCGCCGTTTGGGCCGTCGTTGCCGCCATTTGGATCATTTTCGGCGGATATTGCTTCATCGACAGCTTGACAAAATCGGTGCCAAGTTCAGGCTGATTAAAGAGTTGAAACTGAGCCTGGGTCAAAAACGCCTGAAGCCTGAGCGAAAACGTTCCCATCGTTACTTTGCCGTCTGACCCCCAAATCAGGCCGGACAATTCACCATAACGATTCAAAATCGGACCGCCGGAATCTCCCTGCCGCACTCCGGCGTCCAGAGCAAGCGTTTCGGCAGGCAGACCGTGTTGCGTGGCAAGGACCATATACCGCGTGACCTTGGCCGGCTGGAACTTGAACCCGTTGAGTTCCGGGTACTGGCCGTATCCCCCAACCCAAAGTCTTTCATCGATTTGTGGTACTTCGAGTGAAATAGGAACAGGCAAAAAGGGAGGTTTGCGAATGACGATCGCGGCCAGGTCCCATACTTGATCGGCCAGAATAACGACGCCATCACTTTCGTAATTGGGGAATTTTACCAAAATGGAACCTTTTGCGTCGGAGACCACATGCCAATTGGTCAGCACGATACCAAAGTCATTGAGTTCAGCGACATAAACCCCGGAACCATAATAAAGGGTCTGCGTGTGATTCACCTTGTCGAGTGCCTCTTCAGCCCGTCCGACTATTTTGCCGAATGCCGGATAGGTCTGCTGAACACTTGGCATTTGGGGAGAAACACTCCGAACGTTCGAACGGGACCGGAACCCCAAACTGTCAGAAGTCTGCGCAAAAAGAGTACCAGGACACAGAATTCCAAAGGAAAACGTATCAAGCAAAAATATCAATAATGTAACCAGCGGGATAATCCTTAGCTCCGCCGGCAATTTGGAATCAAAGTAAAATTTCAATGGAAAGACCTTTTTGACTTTCCCCGATAACGGTTTCCTGTGGTTGTGAACTTCGGGCCGGAACCGCCGTCCGACTTGGCATCAGGCAACGGTTCCTTTGCTCAAAGCCCGATAAAACAATTGTCACTCCTCTACATAATGCAAGACAATCACGGTGAACTGAAACACGAAAGTCGCAGACCACCGTATTTCGCTTATCGTCATGGAAGTCTCAAATCGTTAACACGTCCGGGCGTCCCGAACTGACCGATTCAATCGTCATATCTTATATTTTGACTTGACACGAGTCTTCTGGGCTTTTATAATAATTTACAGTGACCGCCGCGCAGGATCGCAAAACTTGCCGAGCAATTCCTTTGTGTCTTGCGCTACTTGCTCACACTGCGCATATACACTATTTTAACTTCATAAGGAGCGTTTCATGTCGGCGTCTTCGTCGTTTCGTTCTATTTGTTCACTTGCGTCACCCCCTGCGAAAAAACCGCTCTTGTCGCGCACTCATCGTGATTTGTTTGGTATGATATTCGCGTTCGGACTGCTCCTTCTGTCCACCGTGTTTGCCGCTCATTCGATACAGGCACAGGAACGACCGGTTCAAAAGCTCAAGTCCGGCGAAATCTATCCGATTATTCAGGATGAATACGCCCTTTATTCCCGAACGAAGGACGCCGCAACGGCCACACGCGACACAGACCATTTATATAAGGGGAAGCCGTCGCTCCGTATTGTTCACACAGGACAAACGGATTGGGCCATTCGAAGCGTCAAAGCCATTCAGGCCTGCCCGGGCGATATCATCGAAATCTCTGCGTTCATTTTAAACAAAGGGCCCAATTCCGCCGGTCCCAGCGCAACGTTGTACAAGCAAGACGGTCGATCGGCCGTCCGGTGGGCCTACGGACAACGTCTGGTCGGTCCGACCTCCGACTGGACCCGGCTGGTTTCCCGTTTTGTCGTTCCTTCCGAAACGGTTTACGTCATGCCGCGTATCGTCGGGGCCGGCAAAACCGAATTATATCTCGCCGATTGCTCTGTTACGATCAAAGGACGCGCCGCGTCGTCTGCCGCCACTTCAAATCCCACACTGGAAAACGCCTTTATTAAAGTTGACTATTCTTCGCAGACAGGCTGTTTTAATGTTCTAGACAAACGAACAGGCCGCCGCTGGACTCAATATCCCGGCAAAGGAACGTCCCTGATTACAAAGATTGAAACCGGAAAAAACGAAATGATTGCGACGTTTCTCGACAATCAAACAGCCTTCGAATGTCGGGGAC
>JAQVID010000207.1 GCA_028695865.1 Thermoguttaceae bacterium
GTTCGTTTGCCGCCGGGAGTCACGGCGTAAAGCTGTTTTGCTTCGTTGGAAACTTTTCTCGACCGCAAGTCGAAGACGTCGATATTCTCCCCCAGGGTTTTGCCGGTTACTGTTGGCGCGTCGGTAACGAGCAGTCCGGGGCAGCCGCGTCGGATTTCGCCTAAAATTGTGTGGATACCACCGGAGTTGTGAACATCTTCCACGTGATAACTGCAACTGGGCGAAACCTTGCAAATATTGGGTGTTCGTTCGCTCAATTCATTGAATCGTTTGATTGAATAGTTCAGGCCGGCTTCGTTGGCAATGGCGAGCAAATGCAAAATCGTATTGGAACTGCCGCCCATGGCCATGTCAAGGACCATCGCGTTGTCCACTGACTGGTTCGTAATGATTTCGCGGGGTAAAAGTCCGAAACCAGGATCAACTTTTTCCTGGCGGACGACTTTTTTACCCTGCTTGTCAAGTTGCTTGCGACTCAAGGTAAAAGGGGCCGTTGCCTTGCCGGTAGCGGCATCTTCGCGAGCTTGAAGCGTTTGGACCATTTCGATGATTCTCTGAGCCGCTTTGCGATAGATACGACGTCGCTGGCGACTGGTTGCCAGAAGAGTACCGTTCATGGGCAGAGCCATACCAATAGCTTCGCACAAACAGTTCATACTGTTGGCCGTAAACATGCCGGAACAAGATCCACACGTTGGACAACTTGTTTCTTCGAGCACTTTGAGTTCGGAAGCGGAAATCGTACCGTTTTGTTTCGCGGCGGCAGCGGCAAACGTAGTAATCAAGTCGAGGGGGCGTCCCTCTTTGTCGCGCCCGGCTTCCATGGGACCACCGCTGGCGAAAATCGTTGGGATATTACATCGGACGGCGGCCATAAGCATACCGGGCACAATCTTGTCACAGTTTGGAATACAAATCATACCGTCGAACTTGTGCGCGTTAATCATCGATTCAACACTGTCGGCAATGATTTCGCGGGAGGCGAGCGAATATTTCATTCCGTCGTGTCCCATGGCAATTCCATCGCAAATTCCTATCGTATTGAAGACGAAGGGCACCCCACCGGCAGCCCGAACACAGTCGGCAACGAACTGATTTACTTCGTTAAGGTGAACATGACCGGGAATAATATCGACATGACTGCCGACAATCGCGATAAAAGGGCGCTTCATGTCACGTTGCGACACCCCGCAAGCGTGCAACAAACTTCGATGAGGGGCGCGAGAATCGCCCTGCTTGATCATATCTGAACGCATTTTATTTCCTTTCCGCCGATAAGCGATTTTTAAAAGTCCAAAAACGTCGGTACGAAACCAGACGCGAAAACAACGTCAACCTATAGATTATATTGCAAAACAGCGTTCGTGCCAAGCGTTTTGACTTGAGGTTTCGTCTTTTTTTGGAATGTTTTTTGTCGAAACCGTTGGAAAAACCTTTCCCCCAGCCGACTTTTTTGTATAATAGGAGGTGAAGGAGCAAACGGCTTCACCATTAAAAATTCAAAACCCCCGGGACGTTTTCAAAGGGAGGAACCATGGCAATACGATTTATTTATTTTGATCTGGGCAATGTCCTGATTAACTTCAGTGTACAACGACTGCTGTATCAGGTTTCCGAACTAACGCACAAGAGCGAAGAAGAGGTCAAGAACGCAATTTTCGGCGACAAGAAATATCAAATGCTCGAAAATGGGTCGCTCTCTTCCCAGGCTTATTTCGATCAGGTTTGTATTGAATTGGATTGTGCGATCAACCCGGACGACTTCCTTGAAGCGACCAATAATATTTTTTGGGTGAACGACTCCATTTTGCCTCTGGTGCGTCATTTGGCCAAAATCTTTTTTCCTCGCGGTATTCTGAGCAATACCGGGCCGCAACATTGGTATTATGTGCAAGGTACGTTCGATTGCATTACAACTCTTTTTCGCAAACACCTCGTGACCAGTTTTGAATCGCGGTATATGAAGCCGCAAAAAGAAATTTACGAAATCGCCTTTCAGGAAGCGTGCCGCGAAGTGACCGACCTTGTGCCCGGTGAAATTCTTTTCGTTGACGACCTGGAAGAAAATGTTGCCGGCGCCATTGAATACGGCTTTGCCGGATTGACTTATAAAGATACAGATTCACTGTTGGCTGAATTTAATCGCCTTGGCCTTCCTGGTCCTCACTAATTAACCCGACTGATTTGTACTCCCAAGACAAAGCGACCAAAAACGCGGCCAATCTGGTAATCGCATGGTGCAGACGATTTGCCGTCGCAGAGTACCCGTATACTTAAGCAGAACAATATATTATGGAACAACACAACGCAACGAATATTCCTGATCGCGAAGACCTTGCTTTCTCCTATCTTGAGCAACTTCCCTACACTCCCTACCCTTTTCAAGAGCAGGCGATACTTGCCTGGTTTGATTCCGAGCAAGGAGTTCTGGTGTGTGCCCCGACCGGAATGGGCAAAACGCTTATTGCGGAAGCCGGACTATATGAATCGCTCAAGACGGGCAAAAAAGCATATTACACAACACCACTCATAGCGCTGACCGAACAGAAGTACCGCGAAATACAGGAATCGGCCAAACGTTGGGGATTCGATGAATCCGATGTCGGGCTGATAACCGGTAACCGGCGTGAGAATCCCGACGCGAAGATTTTGGTCGTCGTCGCGGAAATTCTTTTCAATCGTCTTCTCACAACAGAACATGATATTTTAGACGACCAACCGGAACCCGAGCAGGACAAGCCGGTGTTCTCGTTCGACGATGTTTCGGTCGTTGTTATGGACGAGTTTCACAGTTTTGCCGATCCGGAACGCGGTATCGTTTGGGAGTTCACGCTTGGTCTTCTTCCGGAGCATGTTCGAACGCTCCTGATTTCGGCGACGGTCGGAAACGCGTATGAATTTGTCAGTTGGTTGCGAAACACAACCAAACGCAAACTTGCCATGATCGAATCGAACGAGCGCAAGGTTCCGCTTACTTACTCTTGGGTTGGCGATAAACTTCTTCCGGAACAACTGGAGGCCATGCACGCCGGAGACGAAGACGAGCGTCTGGTGCCCGCACTGGTCTTTTGCTTTAACCGTGATGAATGTTGGGACGTCGCCGAAGTGATCAAGGGTCGCAATATTATCGATGCGGCCCGCCAAAAAGCGATCGCCGCCGAATTGGAGAATTACGATTTTTCTCAAGGAGCCGGGCCGAAACTGCGGCAACTGCTTCTGCGTGGAATTGGCGTTCATCATGCTGGTATTCTTCCCCGATACCGCCGTATTGTTGAAGACCTTTTTCAGAAAAAACTTTTGTCGATCGCCGTATGTACAGAAACACTTGCGGCGGGTATAAATCTTCCCGCTCGATCGGTTGTGCTCCCTTCGCTCATGAAGGGTCCTTTTAGGGACAAGAAGATCGTCGAATCGAGTTCGGCTCATCAGATATTCGGGCGTGCCGGTCGTCCGCAATTTGACGACCGCGGCTATGTGTTTGTTTTAGCTCATGAGGACGATGTACGCATTGCCCGATTTCGCGAAAAATACGACGCCATTCCGGACGACACAAAAGACCCCAAGCTTCGGGAGGCCAAGAAGAAGCTTAAAAAGCGAATGCCTACCCGAAATCCAAACGACCAATATTGGTCGGAACAGCAGTTCGACAAACTTTGCAAGTCGTCGCCGGGCAAGTTGACCAGTCGCGGTCCGTTTCCCTGGCGTCTCCTTGCGCACATGATTACAGCCAATCCGGATCTCAAGCCGGTTCGTACACTCGTTTCCCGTCGTCTCATGGGTGTTAAGCGTTTGGCAGTTATGCAAAAATCGCTCGACCAGATGTTATTGACCCTGTGGCGGGGCGGTTTCATTCGACTCGAACCATCGCCGGAGGATTACGGTATTCCGGCGAGTGCCGCCGCTTTGGAAGCGATTCGAAAAGCGGAACGGGAGCAAAAAGAAATTGATCGAAAAGCGCAGCCTTTTGGCGGCGGACTTTTTGACGACTCCCTGCTTCAGGATTTTGACTTTGAAGATATTTTCGATTCCGATCAATATCAGAAAGCGCTTGCGGCCAACGCGGAGAGCACATCCGGTGCGCAGGAGGCTCACGGCAGTCATTCGCCGGCAAACACCGATTCGGCCCATACGAAGCCAACCGTTTCGCCTGACGGTACACTGCTTGAGCCGGAGGAACCCGAAAAAACGCCGCTTCTCTACAAGGCGGAACAAGCGTTTCCTTGTGAAAGACTTAAACTATTGACTCATTTTCGCGGAGTCAATCCTCTTTACGGTGTCTTTTTGATCGAAACGCTTGGCACGGCAGACCGGGCGGAACGAATTCAGGCTTTTGAGAGTCTTCTCGAAATGCCCGGTACGGTTGCCCGTTATGTCCGGGTACCCGATCAAAGCGAGCTTCCCCCCGGTCCGCTCGAACAAAATCAGCTCGATGCCCAACTTTTGGAATTGGGGTTGGCAACGGTAGACGAACTGGTTCCCAAGTCGGAAGAACAGCGTCGCGAGGAATGGGAGCAACGTCGCAAGTTCGGTGGTTACGCGGAAGAACCGGTGTTTGTCCTCAAATTTGCCGAGAAACTCAAACGCCTTTTCGATTACGAGTATGCCGGAGTCAATGTCAAGATCGTACCCGTTTGGGCTGCCGGCGAGATTCTCCTTGACTTCAAAGGCGATTTCAATAAGTTCATCGTTTCGTATCATTTGCAAAAACAGGAAGGAATTATTTTTCGACACCTGCTGCGACTCATTTTGCTTCTTGAAGAATTTCATGAACTTGTCCCTGCGGACGCCAAGCCGTTGGAATGGCAAAACGATCTGGAGGAAATTGGTCAAATGCTTGTCGATTGCTGTCGGCGTATTGACCCCACGAGTACGGAAGAAACGCTCAACGTATCGCGTCAGCACGATCCCCTGGAGGCACAGCCGTGACGAAGCCATCCGCGAAAAAACGCTGGGGGATATTCTTCCTGAAGCATTTTCGTATCTGCTGTATCGCTGTTATTGTCGCGCTGATTTTTGTGAACGGAGTGCAGAGGGAATCACAGGATTCTCCGCTGCCCATATGGAGCAATTCGATGGAGCCGGTGCTTCCTGCTCCGCGATGGACCTTGGTGTGCCCCGGCTGTCAATCTGCTTTTGACCTGTTGACAAACGGATTCCCCACGGCACAGTACCCGGATGCACAGGCCCCGGGCGCACAAGCCCCGTATGCACAGGCCGCGGCGTTGCCTCGCCGGCAAGCCTGTCCGGTATGCGGCTTTACCTCGGTTCCCTGCGAATCAGCGTCCCTTGCTGTGGCTTCGGCAAAAGTCTACATGCCCCGTCTTCGACCACGGAGATATGAACTGACCGCTTTCTTTCAGGAAAACGACGAGCAAATGTATCTGGTCAAGCGTTTGATTGGACTGCCCGGCGAGCGAATCGAAATCCGGTCCGGTGATATTTATGTTAACGGCAAGATACTCGTTAAGACGCCTGTACAGGCCAAACAACAGGCGATTTCCGTTGCGTCGATTGACCGTGTGGACGAGCCAAACGCAGTTCGTTTCGTTCATCGCAAGGCCGTTCCCTGGGATAATCCCGCTGAACGGAAGAACTCAAAGCTCGTTTTTCCCGTGACCAACGAATGCGAAACGCCCGCGGTGAACCAATTGGTCAAAAATGTCGAATTTGTTCGCGATTTTCTTTTGTCGTTCGATTGGATTCCAAGCGAGTTGAACGTGCCCGGTCCTGTTGTGTTTTACGGCGACGGATCACGTCGATACCGAATTAAAATTGGTTCCTTGTCCCGCAAAACTCATATTGATATTATTTGCTGTGATCGGCAAATAAGCGTTCTGCTTGACGGGACAACGATGGGCGTGAAGCGACTTCCCGACTCACCCGATTTCGCGCCGATTGCCGAACCGTTTACAATCCGGACTTCAAACGGACGAGTGGAAAACGCGACAGTTGCCCGCGATATTCATTACTCATCCGTACCCGACGGGGCAAACGTGTTCGACGTTCCCCGGGGCCAATACTTTCTTCTTGGCGACAATTCGCCCGTCTCGGTTGACGGACGTTTTTTTACGCCGCCCACGGTACCATACAGCAGTTTGATCGGTTTTATTGAAACGTCAAACGTCGTTGTTTCCAAGCTTGCGTTTGACCAGGAGCGAGCGTTTAACCAACCCCGCGAAGACAAACCCAAGAATAACGACGCACCATGAGACCAGCGTTACAGCCGCGGCGAAATAAAACCGAGGCGGGGCGTATTCCATTGTCACACGAAATTCACCCGCGGGCAGCTCTACGCGGCGCATGAAATCAAGGGTTTTTGTAATCTCGACCGGTACTG
>JAQVID010000208.1 GCA_028695865.1 Thermoguttaceae bacterium
GGAGCGAGTAGGGCACGGATGCTCGGGCAGGGTGCAGGACAGGGTGCAGGACAGGGGGCAGGGCAGGGGAGGAAGACGACTCATTCGGCGTCTCCGCGGTCTGCTTCCCGGCGACCGCAGCGGGCTTACCGGTTTGTATTTTTTCAATCGCGTTGGCCAGGTAAATACAAACAGGCGAGGCAAGGCAGTCGCCTGTTTGGAGCGGTGAAAGAATGCGAGTGATTTTGCTCTTGAGACGTTCGGAAAAAAGAAAGTCAGTCGCGTCAATATAGACACAGGCCAGAGGAACGGCTGTCTTGCCTGTGCCGTCCGCTCTTTTGCCCGTGAACGATTGTTGTGATACGTCCAATCCGAGTTCTTTTAGCGGAAGAATGGGTTGATCTGTGCGCACTTGAGCAATTGCGTCAGGCGACGCGGGCGGCTGTTTCGGGTCGTTGAGTAAAAAAATCGTATTGACCTGACCAGTGCGGTCAAGATATTTTTGCAATCGTTTAAGAGGAACGAATGCCAGTGCGGGGACCGACTGATCGGACGCAAGCGAGAATGAACCTGGTCCCATATCGCTTTCGATGATATCGCGAATCTGTACCCGAAATCGCGCGTGCACATCGTCTTTTTTGCCGAAAGTACTCTCGGCGGGTATGGAGTCGGGTTCAAGAACAATCAAGTCGCCGGCAGCGGATTTTACGGACTCAACATGGGAAGCAACCGCCAGGGCGTTTGCCAAGGGCCGATTGACGACAACTTCGTTTTCGTTCCATGTTGACGGAGGCGACTCCGCGAACGAGGCGGACGACTCTGCGCGGGTCGGAGACGTCCCCGAAACTTGTCCGTCTTTTCTCAAAGCGGAAAAGTTTTTCTCTTGTCGAAACCAGGCATTCCAAAATTCGTCGTCAATACCGACGAGCGTTGCTCCGCAAGCGACCGGCATTGCGGCGGATTCGTCTATTGTCAAAGAGCCGTCGAGAACAATTCCGGGCACAGCGGCTTTCCACAGCCCCGTGGTTGCAAGCGTGGTCAATGCCTGTGTGGGAACAAAAAAATTGCCGCGTCGAATAGCCGAATCGACAGGGCCGAGTCGTTGCAGCGTCAACCGCCGCAGACTGAATCGCATGGAATCTCCAACGAGTAATGCTCCGGTCAGCACGGTTGCGATACAGGCGACGATCACGGCAATGGCAAGATTGACACCGCGCGAATACCAAAGGTTACGACGAACGTATCGAGCCGGAGTGAGTCTCATGGAGCGGCCTTCATGAAAAGTTGTCAAAAGGGGAGGCTGATTTACGCGATTGGATTTCAAGTATTTTTTCGGCCAGGAGCAGATCGGTCCTGGTAGTAATTTTCAGGTTCAAACGATCCGAAGGAATCACGACGACCTTGTTACCGAGCTGCTCGACGAGTTGGGAATCGTCCGTAACATTTTTAGGCGGTTTGGCATATGCCGCAAGAAGCCAGTCGCGTCGAAACACTTGAGGCGTTTGCGATTCCCATAGTCCATTGCGATCCATTGTCTTTTCGATGACACAACGAGTCGCCGGAGAATTGGACCCACCAGACGAAAAACCAAAGCTTTCCTGAAGCAGGGTAAGTTCCGTTTTTTCGTTGGTCTGTTCGGTCACGGCCTTTTTGAGTGTATCGACGACGGGCACAGCGGGCACGGCGGCCCCATATTTGACGGCGGCGTCAAATACTTTTTCGATGAGCGAATCGGTCAAACAGGGACGCGCCGCATCATGAACGGCGACATACTCAATATCGTCGTCCAAAAGTTTGAGCGCGTTTTGGACCGACTGATAACGTTCCTTGCCCCCACTTGTTACCGTCATGGACATGAACGAAAGATCGACCGTAAAACGGCTTTCGACTTCTTCAATGTCGTCAGGCGGAACCACCAGAATGAGTTGCTTGACATCGGCCCGATGAGCGAATTTTTGCGCCGCGTGGAGCCAAACGGCGCGGCCTTTCAGGAGGGCAAAGGGTTTCTTGTCTGTGAGTGAACGCTCCAGTCCGCCGCGTGCGGCATGGAAACGACTGCTTTGACCGGCGGCAACAAGTATGACGGCAAAAGATTTCATGATTCAATCCCCTTAATGAGATAGGTAATGGAATCGGCGGCTTGCATGAGTATGTCTGGTACGGAATAACGTCGGCCCAGTTTATCTCTCCGGGCAGAAGCAAGGAGGAGTGGAGTCAGCCCGAACGCGTCAGCCCAGAAGCAGATTCCTCCGCGGTCCGCCGGAAAGCCGAGTCCGAGCGTGAGAGCCGCGTCGATTTGCTCGAACGATGGAACGATACCGGCCTGAACAATGCGTCCGGCTTCCATGAGTACGGGCAAGAACATGCGAAGAGCAATTTCGGTTTCAGGGAGCACATGCCGGTATTGAGTATGAGTCCGGTGATCGACCAGAACCTGCTGGAGCAGTTTATTCAAAGTTGGATCGAACGTGCCGTCTTCGATCCATTGCGTTTGCGTTGTCTGCCAGGTATAGAAACCTCGTCCGTTTTTGCGGCCGAATCGGCGGTCTTCGATCATGGCGGCCAGTACGACTTCGGCGGTCACGGCATCCGGCAGTTCGCTTCGAATGGACCAACCGGAATGAAGCGTAACATCCAGTCCGATTTCGTCCATGATCCGAAACGGCCCCATTTGCATTCCAAACCGTCGGCACACCGATTCTATTTGCTCCGGAGGAACGCCTTCTTCAAGCAGAACAAGCGCTTCGTTCAGATACGGGTTAAGAAGCCGATTGACCAGAAAGCCCGGTCCATCGTGAACGACAATCGGTGTCTTGCCAATGAGCCTGGCAGTAGCGGCGGCAAGCGCGATGGTTTCGTCTGACGTCGCCGGACCGCGAATGATTTCGACAAGACTGCGTTCGCGAACCGGATGAAAAAAATGAAACCCGCTAAAATTTGCGGCATTCAACTGCTTGCATTTGGGGCCGAAGACTTCGGCGAGTTTTCCGATTCGGATCGTGGACGTATTTGAAAGAATATAACCGCCGTGATCGCGAACGGAATCGAGCGTCATGTAATGCTTTTGTTTGATCTTGGGTTTTTCGTAAATCGATTCCACGATCAAATCGAAGCGGGCAAGGCGACCCAGATCATCAGTCGTCTCGAAAAGCGACATGGTTTCGCGCAGTTGGGACGGTGTGGCCTGGGGCATTTGCAGCGCCAATTCCGCGGCGACCCGGCGCGATACGGTCGCCAACATTTCAGTGGAGACGTCGTACATGAGTACCGGAATACCGCTTTTGATAAAAGCGGCCGAGATAGACACGCCCATGAGACCGCCGCCGGTAATCGCAATGCCCCGGCGAATCGTCTCGTCGGACAAGGGAGACGGCGGAAGCGATTGCTTTCGCGAGATACAGCATTGCGGAAGAAACGCCGCATAGGCCGTTGCTTCGAGTCCTGTCGGGTGCGTATGAGTGGGTCGGAAAATATCAGGGTCTACAGTCATGGCAGCTTATCATCCTTTTATTCAATAATACGATATTGCGAAACAGTATCATTCGGTTTCACCGCAAACTCGAACCAGTTGGCTCCCAGTCCCAGTCGCACACGCGGACCATCGTCCAGCCCGGCATACTTGTCCTGACGAGTGAAGTGAAGCACGATGGAGCCTGTCAAATCAATGAGTTGTCGCAGCGACGGTCTGTCGTCCGGTCCGCAGGAAACGAGCGTATCGGGTGAAAGGTTCTTTTCCGAAGGGCCCGGAGCAAGGTCGTTTATGAGCATGACCGCGGGTCCTTGAAAATTCAAGGGAAGGAGCAGAACGCATGGACTGCGATCTTCCCGGGCAAATGCTTCTTCGAGTGCTTCACAATCCGATTGACGCCGCCCGACGACGCACTTGGTTTGCGAATCGATACGAATCTGCCGCCCCATGGCCAGTACGGCCGCGTCCCAACGTGTCGGGATTGTCTTGTAACGCAGCAGGTCGCGGATACGCGGCTCGAACGATTGCTCACACAAAAGACAGCCGGTGGACGGTTGCGGAATAGGCTTGATACCGTATTTCGATCGGGCCAAAGCAATCAGACTGGTTCGGTGCCGTCCGGTAAACGAATAAAAATGTTCACGATCAATCAGCGAGTCGAGTTCGGGCTGCGTTGGCGGAAGCGTTTTTGCGCTAAGTGGTCGGAGCAGACGCCCCCCCAATCCGGATTCACGGGTAATAAGCGACAGCTGGTGCATTTTTTGACTGTTGGGACGTTGGCCGACAATTTCTCCGGTTGCGACGAATTCGGCGCCGGTCTCTGCCATGAGAGCTGCCGCTTCTTTGCACATGCAAATGCGACAATCGATGCACGGATTGACCGACTTTCCGTACCCCCAACACGGATGGGCGACGATCTTCATGTAGTCTTCGCCAAGCGTTCGCGTAACGAACTCCACTCCGAGGTCGGCGGCGTATCGGGCGGCTTCTTCGCTGCAGTCGTGAAAAGGGGTGATAATATTGAGCGCAATAACTTCTATTCCCTGTTCTTTGAGAATGGACGCGGCTAAAAGACTGTCCAGTCCTCCGGAAAACAATACAATGGCTTTCATTTTGTTTTTATTCTATAATATAATTGTTTTACAATACTCATCCAAACAAGCGTCTGACGCCGGTTCGACCGCGGCTGATCAATCGCCGTGTCAATGCGGTTCATTACCGCCGGCGTGTGGTCAATCACCGCGGACACACGGCCAAACAGTACCGGCATACGGTTCATTACCGCCGGCGTGTGGTCAAACACCGCGGACACACGGCCAAACAGTACCGGCATACGGTTCATTACCGCTGGCGTGTGGTCAAACACCGCGGACACGGCCAAACAGTGCCGGCATACGGTTCATTACCGCCGGCGTGTGGTCAATCGCCGTCGACATACGGAGCGGGCAATCCCTCCAGTACACACAAGGCGTTTTCGGCTGCCCGCTGTTCGGCGGTTTTTTTGTTGGTACCCCATGCCGCTTGAAACATTTTTTTTCCAATACAAACGGCGACTTTAAAACACTTTCGGTGACAAGGTCCTTTCTCGTCCAAAAGGCAATATGTCAAAGGCGTGTTCGGCTTGTGCTTCTGGGTATATTGCAGAAGAGCTTCTTTGAAATTATTGGCGTCACACTGTTCATCCTGTACCGCCGGTTGATCGAAGAAGTTTCTGGAAATGAAGTCGTTGGCTTCCTCGAATCCGCCGTCGAGGAAAATCGCGCCGATTACCGCTTCCATGAGGTTGGCAACAATGGAATTGGGAATTTCTCCAACGCTTCCGATTCCGGCGCCGATCATGAGACATTTGTCCAGTCCGAGCCTTTTGGCAACTGCAAAACACGTTTTGCGACTGACGAGAACACTTTTTCGTACGGATAATTCTCCTTCGCTTTCGTGAGGATTCTGCTCGAAGAGCAAATGAGCGGCAGCCAGTCCCAGCACGGCGTCTCCCAAAAACTCCATGCGTTCATTCGATTCGATATGCGTGGGAGCGCAAGACGAATGCGTCAATGCCGTTACGAGCAACGACTCATCCTTGAACTGGTAATCAATGAACTTTTGACAAATTCTAATTTTATCTCTTTGATTTTCCATTGCAGAAGTACTCTTACAGTGACAAAAACAGGAATATAATCATCATGACAATCGCAACCCACAAGAGCGGAAAGAGTACATAATTGGTCAAAACGAAACAAAACGTCTCCAACTTGGCTGTTGTATCTTTGGGGTAATGTCCAAATATTTGTCGGAAAAAACCTGTGTCCGACGGAACATCCCCGGCAGGGGCTTTTGCTGTTCCGTTGATATCAGCAACAGGCGGCGGTCCGGCATGACTCCCCTTCAAATCATCTGCCAAATGATGAAGCACATCAGTGAAAGCTGTGTCATGGGGACCTTTGTTTGCGTTCGTTTCCAGAAGTCCCGATACATTTTCCCGACTATCTGATGATAACGGCAGACCTGATCCTGTCAAGTCTGTCGTCTGGTTTTGTGTAGCGATTTCCCGCAGCAGAGTGTCTCGCGGCTGCACGAGGTATCGCGATACAAGATTCCATCCCGGCAAATACGGTTTCAAAAAACGAATAACATGGTCCGGAGAGGAGATTCGTTCGGTCGGGTCTTTGGCCATCATCGATAAAATGAATTTGGATATCTCCACGGGAAGGCCATGATTGAACATGCAAGGTTCCGGCGGAGTGCAATACAACTGGGCTTGCATTTTTTGCGTCGTATTTCCCGCCGGAAAAGGAACGATTCCGGTAATCATGAAATAAAAGGTGCAACCCAACGAATAAATATCCCAAAGTGGACTGGGCGTTTCCGGGGCAATAATCTGATCGGG
>JAQVID010000209.1 GCA_028695865.1 Thermoguttaceae bacterium
TTTTCTGGTGTACTCGGCAGCGATTTCCGCGTTACGAGACCAAAGGGTGATGTCGACAAATGTTGCTTCATCGACCCAATTTCCATTTGTGTCTTTTCGACGATCATTAACGGCCAAACCGATATCGGCTACGACCACACCACTTGGTAAGTTTCGTACTTGCGGGTCTCTTGTCAGGTTGCCCATCAAAATAACTCGATTGTAACTACTGGCCATGTTTCACCTGCTCCTTGCACAAAATGGATTAAAGTGTTGTCCTAAAAGGGTCTTTCAAAAAAAACAAATGGAAACAAAAGGGGCACGGCAATCCGATCGTCTCCCATGCGAAGATTTATTCTTCTTCGACGGAATCAACGAAATCGCCCTCTTCAGCGTCTTCGTCATCGTCATCGATTTCATTGGCCGCATCCGCATCCGGATGTTCCGCGGTTTCTTCGCGGCGAACCGGTCCGGCGATCGCGTGTTGGATCAGAACTTCTTCCAGCTTCGGATCAACTTCGGTAATCAGGAATCGGATAATGTTCGTATTGAGCCGATACTGACGCATCAAATCAGCAACTTGATCGGTATCAAGACGGAAATAGGTCAACCAATAAGTACCACGCTTGTGGTTATTGATCGGATAGGCGAGCTTTCGTTCTTCCCAAAGGCGGGATACGAGTACGGTACCACCAAGAGATTCAATCGTCTTGGCGATTTTATCGGATACTTCTTCCTGATTACGGGCAAATTTTTCCGAATCCAAGATGAATAATCCATCATATACATTTTTCTGTGTCAAAGTTCCACTCCTCGTTATTGATATTCAGTTCAGGCTAACTCGCCCGAACCGGCAGTTTGTTTTTCAAGGTCAGCCTTGGAATTTTCACAAGGACCACGTTTTACCGGATCAGCCGTTAAAACGATTCATTGCTGTTGTCATTCCTTCGGCAAGCCAACATTCAACGGCTTCAACCGCGTTAACAAGCGAATCGGCCATTGTCTTTTTTTCGTCAGGACGAAACGTCGAAAGGACGTAATCGGCAGCATCCATACCAGGGTCAGGTCGCCCAATTCCTACCCTGAGTCGTGCGAACGAATCTGTTCCGAGTCGTTCGGTAATGCTTTTTAGTCCTTTTTGTCCGCCGGAGCTTCCTTTTTCCCGGAGACGCAAACGTCCGACCGGCAGGTCCAAGTCGTCGCACACCACAAGGATATGTTCCGGCTCAAGTTTGTAAAAGCTTGCGGCGGCCGCTACGGATTGGCCGCTTAAATTCATATATGTCGTCGGGCAGAGCAAAAGGGTATTTTGCCCTGCGCATTTCGACTCATATATTTGAGCCTGAAATTTGTCTCTTGCTTTACCTTGCGCGTGCCGCTTGGCAAGTTCCGCAAGAACCATAAAACCCACGTTGTGGCGTGTTCCTTTGTATTGGGGACCTGGATTGCCAAGTCCAACTACAATTCTGTCCGGTTTCATGATTTCGCGACTGCCCCATCCGACCCAGGTAAGCAAAGCTTTCAACATGCCAATTCGTTATTCCGCTTCGGCTTCATCCTCGGATTTTTTACGTCCAATGACTTCAGGTTCGGTTCCAGCTTCTCCAGTGGGTGCAACTTCTGGTGCTTCCTCTTCCTGGACAGGCTCAACACATTCAACGACAACGGTCGCAATATCCGTAAGGACCTTAACGCCCTCGGGCATCGTAATGTCTTTCAAATGAATCATCTCTTTGAAGCCAAGATTATTCAACTTGACACCGATCTTTTCAGGAGCGTAAATCGGTTCGCATTCGATCAAAACTTCGTGCAAAACCTGTTTGATTACACCACCGTCTTTGACTCCGGGTGCTTCGCCGCGGAGTTCCAGCGGAACTGTCAACTGAACATGTTCATGCTCGCTGACTCGCGTAAAGTCGACGTGCAGAATTTCTTTTCCCCAAGTATCCCATTGGCATTCCTTAATAAAGACACGCTGGGTTTTGTCGTCTTGGAGCAATTCCACAAAACGACTGCCATGCCGCAATACAGCTTCCACGTCCGCCACTGCAACGGACAAGTTCACATTTTCTTGCTTGTGTCCGTAAAGAACGGCCGGAATACGACCGGATGCCCGCAATCGACGATTGCGACGCTTGCCGGATTCTTCCCGCTTTTCCACTTTCAATTTTTTGATTTCAACCATGAAAAACCTCGCGTTTATCATATTTCTTGGTATCCCGCCATTCGGTTTGACACAGCGCCTTCCGTACTCCGAGGATACCTTGATAATAATCAGGTAATAAAAAAGCTATTCTATTATGACTTTTTTCTCATTTTATTCAAGGCCCCCCAATCGGACCTGCCAAAACTCCAAAACATTGACAATTATTGCGGCGGTTACTTGTCTTCATTTTCTTTGGCTTCGTCCAGTTTACGCCCTTGAGAGGTCCCAATATACCATCCGACCACGGCGGCAATACCTCCGACGACAAGACCCATGGGCACAAGATCGGCAAATTGCAATCGCGGATTGATCACCATCCGTCCAAATACCATTAAAGCAAATGAAAAATTGAATACCATAAACGTAATCAAATATCGTTGCTTTTTTGCTTCCGCTGAAAGAGGTTTTTGAGGCACGCCCGCTTTCTTTGCGACTTTTTTTGCGGCCGCTTGAGGTTTGGCTTGACCTTGGGCCGCGGAAGCAGTGTTCGTCGAAGCCGTTGAGCTTTCTTTTCCTTTGGCAACGACGACTTGAACGGCGTCCCGCGGATAATATTTCGCGATGGCCGCGTTGACTTGAGAAGGTACACAAATCGCGCTGCGTACCGGCATTTCAAACAGTGCCTGAAGGACTTCGGCGACCTCAAAACTCAACGGAGCGGGCGAGGCCAGAATCAGCTTGCCCATGTCGGCCATGACCGGAACGAACGAATATTGACGCGCCATGTTCGGGTCAATTTGCGGAGCGTAATACTCATCGACAGGGCATTCGTCAAGATTGACGAACGGAAGCCCTTCGGACTCGGCGTAAGCGATCATGATTTTTTCCGGATCGGCCTGTTTTTGTTGGATAATCGCCATTTCAAGACCGATTCCGATTGCTTCGGCATATCGCTGCGATTTTTTCAGTTGATCCGGGGTAAGAATGCGGTCCGTCGCGAGAATGTCTTCGAATGTACGACGCCCGGAAGCGGGAGCGGCTGTTTCCTTTTTGCGTCCCAGGCTGAAGTCATAGTCTTCTTTGCGCGCCGTATCGGTAAGGCAAAGCATGGCTTTTGCCAATTCGTTGAGAAGCTTTTGGGACTCTTCGATATAATTGCCGGTTGCGTATTTACGGACATGGGCGTTCAATTCGCGGTAATGTTTTCGGATGACTTGAACATCGTCTTCAAATGTCTTGAGACGCAGAAGCTGATAATAATTGAGTGGTCGGTTTGTTGCTTCGATTTTTAACCAATCGCGATAGACGTCAAGTTGTGCCATAATATAAACCTCATCTCATCATGGAGAAAAAGAAAACGCGTCCATACGGGCTTGAGTCCTAAATATCCTATAATATTATTGTCCTAACCCTATATTGTACAGGACAACGCAGGAAACTTCAAGCGGGTAGATGAGGTTTTTTGAAAGTTTTGCTTATTCGCGAACAATAACAACCCGGTCGAGGTACACGGAGTTCACCTCCGGACGTTTGGGCGGCGACATCCAAAAATAGTCGCCGGGAAACAGTTCGATTAAGCCCAGGTCGATTACTTTATATTGCTCGCGACCGGTATCGCGAATCGAAACAGTTTTTTCGCCGGCTCGTCGCTTGCTTTCAGGATTGTAAATTCCGACACTGTAGGCGTTTCCTTTGTTCAACGATGGGGCGACGTCGGCCCGGGCAAACGCGTAAACGTGAAACCTCGGCTTGTCCTTCGACCCGGAAGCCGATTTCAAAGTGAACAGATAATCAGAAATCGGCAAGTGTATGGCCCAAATGTTGTGAGTACCAGGCATCGACGCGGACCACCCGTTGGAAGCGGCTTTGTCACGCGTCAGGTTTGTCCAAGTACCTGGTTTGCGGAGCGTCATGTCGAGCTCTTGAAAATCGATAAATGTACCCGGGATGAGCGTCTTCGTGAAGTCGTTTGGCTTCATCGCCGACGATGTGGAGTCGCAAATCTCCTTTTGAAGCCGGCATTGCTCCAGGAGTTCACGACAATACTGATCGAACATTTGGGGGGTTGTGAATTCCCGCCATGTTTCGACTTTAAGTTCTTTCCATAGAACGATCAGGTTTTTCGCCGCCTCAACCGGATCGGCCGGACCGTAGAACGGAACATTGAGTCGCTGCGCCTGACGCCGCCAGAGTCCGTAATAAAGGAGACCAACATGGTCGATTACGATTCGTTCACGTCGCACCTTGAGTACAAGTCCTCCGTAAGTTACCGGGTCGGCGTTTTCGAGTCGTTGAGCGGCTGATTGCGCACGGTTCATCAGTTCGACCGCTTTGGCGTAAGTTGGGTAATCAAGCCATTCAGGAACATCGGTAAAGTAACATCGAAGCGGCGGATTGGCTTTGTGAGCCTGATCGTGAATCAATTTGAGGTATTCTTTGAAAATAGAGCCGACTTCCGGACCGTAATAACCCTCCATGAATTCGTTGTAAAGTTTTTTCTCGTCCAGGTCGGGATTCCACATGAGTCGCGAAAGCATCCAATTGCGAAGTCGGACGAAGTCGCCGGCCAAACAAAACGCGTCGCCTTGCTCAAAGAGTCCGACCGCGTTGTTTTTGACAAAAAATCGCAGGTCGGGGACCAGTCCGCGCATGTTCGGGTGCGGAATCATATACGACGGAAATGTTGTAACGTAGTTCCAAATGAAAAGGCGGTCGGCGACCTTGCTCCACTGTTTGACGTCGCGAACGAAATCGGCGTTGCGTTCGTCTTGTTCCAGTGGTTTGAGATAATAACACTCAATACTGCAAAGACGAATAACGACATTCTTACGGGGACGAATTTTTGTCGGAGCCTGCCGCGTGTACTGATAAGCAAGTGTCTCGATAAAGACGTTGGGGAACTCTTTTTCCAGTTCTTCGGCGACATAGTTAACGAAATCCAAAAGGGAGCCGCTGTGTGTCTTGCCGTTGGCATCGTCAAGGGCGGTACACTTGTCGCATTCACAAGGGCCTCGCCAATCGTTTTGCGTGATCGAAATGAATTTGGCCGTTGGGTCGTTTCGCAGGAGTTCTTTCGCGTTTTGAACGAACTGCTTGCGCATTTCCGGATTGGTCAGACAGAGTTGGGCACGCGTATATGATCGTTTGCCTTCGATCAGTGAATACCATTCAGGGTGTTTTTCAAAATAGACATCCGGCGGCAGAATTTCATAAAAAGAGTGCAGAATGGAACCTCGCCCTTTATAGAAAATAAAATGATCGTTGTCGCCGTATTCCGGTGATATGACCGGACGTTTGCCGTTCATGCGGGTTCGCGATGAATTATTCTGTTTGAGTCGAGCACAAAATACTCCGTCGAACGCGATTCGGTAATGAGCCTCGCGCGACATGAGTTTCGGAACATACTTGATATTCAGGTCGGGAATGGACAAGTCGGGCTTGTTGGGGGTAAAACACTCATCGGCATCCCACCAGTGCACGCCGACAATGTCTTCCAGAAACGAATAAACGGCGTAAAGTGTGCCGCGTTTCGGGTGACCAAACAGAACGAGGTCTTTGCCTGCCGTCTTGATAACAATACCGTCGTAGCCAAGCGTGTCAGGGTCAAGACCCCCGGCTGCCTTGCGCGATTGAGGCATGTCGCCAACATAAATCGCGGGTTGATCGTGCCGGTACAGATGAAGCGGAACAACGGGAAACGTCGCGCCGGTAACCAACGCAAGATGCTCCTTGAGTTCACGAGCCGCGGTCTCTTCAACTTTGGTTGGCTTGTCGGATGTTACAATGATCATGTTCGCCGTTGAGTTTGTCGAAAGAACAAGTTCGCCCTGAACTGAATCAATGCAAACAACGAACAACAAACCAAGCAGCATGGTGGTCAACATACATTTCATACTTGATACTCCTGATTAATATTGGGAATAATATTGGGGACCTGGCCGTTAAGGGGTTAACGATGGTCTCGATTCTATCGACGTACCTGTTCCGCCGAGGGCCTGCTGACCTTGGGAAAACGCAACGGGCAGGCCGCACACCGGGAATATTCGGATGGAATCGATACAATATCCCTCATATACATAGTTTTTAAGTCTTTACAGGGAAAGCAGTTTTGAATCTGCTTCTCTGACGAATAAATAAATCTGTTGGATATACTTCCATTGGATTTTCTTTCAATGTTTTTTCTTCATTGTTTC
>JAQVID010000210.1 GCA_028695865.1 Thermoguttaceae bacterium
CGATTCTTCGTTGTTGAGCGCAGCTTGGATGTGATCGATAACCTGACCTACGGTCGAGATGTTTTGGGCGTTTTCTTCGTCAATATCAATGTCGAACTGCTCTTCGAATTCGATCAAAAGCTCGGCAATATCGAGCGAATCGGCGCCAAGATCATTGGCAATGTCCGTGTCGCGGCTGATGTTTGCTTTGTCAACACCAAGTTGTTCTGCAATAATATCAATGACTTTATCTTCAGTTGTCATGAGTTTTCCTTTCGTAAAAAATATAAAATTAAAATAATCGTTATGAATGTAATCAGTCGATCAAACCGCCGTCGACAACGAGGGTTTGACCAGTAATAAACGCGGCGTCGTCACTTGCAAAGAAGAGAACGGCGTTGGCAATATCTTCGGGCTGGCCCATGCGTCCAAGCGGAGTTCGGTCAATCATGACCTGTTTTTGAATGTCTTTGAGTACCGCCGTCATATCCGTTTCAATGAAACCGGGAGCAATCGCGTTGGCGGTAATGTTTCTGTTCCCCAACTCTTTGGCGATTGTGCGGGTAAAGGCAATAATAGCCGCTTTGGAGGCGGAATAATTGGCCTGACCCGGATTGCCGAACAGTGCGCTAACACTTGCCAGATTGATAATACGTCCCCATTTGTTCTTTCGCATGACCTCGACAAATGCTCTGGTAACCAAAAAAGTTCCGCGAGTATTGATGGCAAACACGTCATCCCAATCTTTGGTTGGAATGCGACGCATGAGCATGTCACGCGTAATACCGGCGTTGTTTACGAGAATATCAACGCGTCCGAAATCGGCCAGAACACTTTTGGCCATGGCGTCAATTTGTCCTTCATCCGCAACATTGCAAACATAAGCTTTGGCACAACCGCCGTCAGCGTTTATTTGGGCAACCGATTCTTCAAGTCGTTGGGCGTTTGTACCAATACAAGCGACTTTTGCCCCGTTTTTAGCCAGTGCTTTGGCAATACCAAAACCGATTCCACGAGTCGCACCGGTAACCAAAGCAACTTTGTCGTTAAGCGAAACTTGCAACATGGATAATCCCTTTCCTTGTATTATTGCGAATGATTGCGGCGTTCTTAGTGTTGTGAAGTCCGAAGCGGCAGTTTCCCCGGCTTCTGCCTCAACCTTAAAATACGCGTTATAACATATACATTCAATTCAATTTAACTTTGCGGTTGATTCTCTTCATGAGCCCGCGAAGTACGCGACCGGGGCCAATTTCGTAAAAAGCATCAAAATCCTGGGCCAAAAGTTCACGCATGGAAACTTCCCAACGAACGGGCGAACAAAGTTGCGAAAGAAGAATGTGACGAATTTCCTTCGGATCAGAATGCGACTGCACGTCCACATTACTGATCACAGGAATTCGCGGCGCGACAATGGTCGTTCGATCGAGAACTTCTTGAAGAGCCACACGAGCAGGTTCCATGAGCGACGTGTGAAACGCTCCGGCAACGGCAAGCGGAACGACTTTTATCGCACCTGCCTGACGCGCAAGTTCCGCGATTTGTTCACAAGCGGCGTTTTCGCCCGAGACGACAATATTCCCGGGACAAAGATAATTGGCAACCTTCAACACCCCATCCTGGCCCGCCTGAGCACAGAGTTCTTCGACCTTTTCCGTGTCAAGGCCAAGAATGCTTACCATGCCGCCTTGGGACATTTCAGACGCTTTTTGCATAGCCTGACCACGGGTTTGGACCAAACGCAAACCGTCTTCAAACGAAATGGCCTCGGCAAAAACCAGCGCGGTGTACTCACCCAAGCTCAACCCTGCTGTTGCCTTGCACCCGGCAACGGCGTCAGGCTCGGTTTGGCGCAATTGCTCCAAAGCGGCCATACTCGTAAGAAAAATCGCGGGCTGGCTGTGAACCGTCGTATCGAGCAGTTCAGCGGGACCTTCGAGACAGATTTGGGCCAAATCGTAACCGACAATGTCATTTGCTTTGGCATAAAGTTGCCTGACAGCAGGAAGGGAATCGTATAAATCTTTCCCCATTCCTACATTTTGTGCACCTTGACCTGGAAATAGTATTGCCAAATTACCCATAATGTCTCCTTTGCGCATCCCTGTAACAAAGTCCCTTATCTTTTAGGAAAACGATAAGGGAAATACCATTACCTGTTATCGGACTTGGCCGCGAATAGCTGCTGATATAAGCGGTGGAAGCCGCGCAAATCCGAAAGCCGCATCAACCTTCCTGGTTAACGATCCGGCGACCCATGTAACTACCACAATTAGGGCATACGACATGGGGCGGGATGTTTTTGCTGCATTCGGGACAACTGACCAGCGTAGCCGGCTTTTTGAAATCGTGGGCTCGACGTGAACCGGTACGGGCGTTACTGTGTTTTCTTTTTGGAACTGCCATTTTTCAGCCTGTAAAAATCTTTCATACAAAATAAACTACGGACGCGATCATGGTGAGATACTCACCAACGTTTCGTTCAATTACATATAGCTGTAAAGAACGAACAATTTCAATTATTGACATAATACCAAAAAATGTCATAAGGTCAAGGGCAAATAAAGCCAGGGATGCCAATTTTGCTTGGAATATCCAGTTATCCAAAGCGTTTAAGGGTGCGATATATATCTTAGCGTAACAGATACATATATATGTGACTCCCAGATTGCCGCGCACGCTTCCCGTTATTGCGTACATATATCAGTTGCGCCGTGAACGATAATCTTTCGAAAAAAGACGGAACAAACCTTTTTTTTACTATTGTCTTGTTGATTCCAACGTCCTATCATTATGGTAAGAATGGAATGGCGGCAAGGAAATACGCGACATGTTGTTCGAATTGCCCGCGAGGTGTTCGGGAAAGTCTCGATATTTCGCAAACTGAGTGAAGTGCCGCTGTTTTGAATCTGTTACAATTGAAAGGATTGAACAATGACTCATCTGAAAAAACAAAGCAACCGTTTTACGTTACATGGGCGAGTATTTAGGCGAGTATTTATCCGTGTCATGTTCTTGTTATTGTTTGTTGCGATGGCGGTATCTGTCCTCCAAATGGAAGGGTATGGACAAACTGCAAAAAGACGCCCGGGAAATATGAATCAAGCCAGACCGGTTAATGCGACCGCGGCCAGACAGCGCAGAAAAGGAGCAGACAAGTTGGAAATCCGTGACAAAACAAATCCGATACAGGAGTGTCAGAAGGTTATTCGGGACGATGGCTTGTACAAAGAGGTTTACGACTATTTGAAAGAGTGGGCTTTGAATCCGGCCGCCGATTCCCGGGCAGTATCCGAGGCGGTTCGAATGGTGTGCTCGTGTATGAATCAATTGGGGGAAATTGCCGCGCGGGACGCCTGGTTCGAAAAGATTCTTGCTGCCCATAAAGACAAACCACTCGTACTTTGCGCCTTGGCAACACAAAACGTGAATGATTCCAATGGAGCCATGATCGACGACCATTTTGTCCGGGGTGTATGGCAAGGTCGTTGTGTGCGATCCGAAAACCGCGATCGTGTTTGGAGCCTTCAGCGAATGGTCCACGCGGTGAAACTGCTTGAAAGCAGTGACATTCGTCAAAAACTTACCGCAACGGAATTGATTCGTTTTTATCACTCTTTTCTAAACATACTTGAGGAGAATTCACCGTGGAAATTGCAGGTTTTGACCGACCTGGAAAAAGTACCCGATTATGAAGAGATGTTCGGAACGGATTATAATCCAATCTCCCCGGTTGACGAGGCGGGCAATCCCGTTTTTTATGCTGTTCCTAAAACCTGGGAACAAGCAAAATCTGATGGTGAACGACTCATGTGGGTCGTGGAACAACTGGCCAATGTTTCTCCAAACGGCAATGTCGCCAGCCTTCAATTCCGCAGCAGCTTTGCTCAAAGATTGTTCGGTGTGCAAACCTTGAACGAATACGGCTATATGTTCCGCCGCGATTTGGATCAGAACAAAGACCAGTCCGCGATTTTATCTCTGGAAACACTGACGGACGATGAGACCATTGCAAGATTGGCAGCAGGCGTTAAGCGATTCAAATTGCCTGCCGGTTACGATTATGTTAACATCCTGAAAAATTTGTACGAGCAATTGGAATCTCATCGGGAGAAATATGACGTGGGCTGGGAACTGGCCCAGGAGTATATGAACCGGCGACAGTATCCCAAAGCCGCGGACTGGCTCAAACGCATGTTTTCTCTTGACCTTTCGGCGGACAACCTGAAATCGATTCGAGACAAATATGATGATATTGTTGGCAACCGGGGTTGTTTCGATTCGACAAGGTCCAAGGCGGCGGGTATGGCCATTGATCTGTATTGGACTTTTCGAAATGGTAAATCGGCGCGTTTCACGGCAACCCGAATCGATATTCCATTGCTTTTAAGTGATATAAAGGACTATATCCGTGGCTTCAACGGCAAAGATATTTCCACGTTGGACGATAGCAGATTACAAATAGAAAGTATCGGTTATCAGATTTTATTGGAAAAGGGCAACGCGGAAAAATATCTCAAGGAAACAGAAGCAGTCTGGGAAGTGAAACTTGATCCGGCCAAAGGTCATTGTGCCAGACAGGTTGCGGTAGAGCTTCCTTTCAGCAAGCCGGGAGCGTGGCTTGTTCAGGGAACGATGGCAAGCGGCAACAGTGACAGCATTGTCGTGTGGATTAACGATACGGCCATTGTGGAAAAGTCGCTTGATCATGCCATGCTGTATTATGTCGCGGACGCAAAAACAGGGAAACCGTTGCCGAACATCGACTTGAACTTTTTTCAATTCGGACAGATTGATATTCGGAAGCGTGGTGTGAGCTCTTCGCGAAGCGAACGAGTCGGCAAGGTTGACGAATTTACCGCCGCGACGAATCAGGAAGGGCAATACATTTACAGGAACAATCAGGAAGACCGATTGGCAAACGCAATATGGCTCATTCAGACCGGGGCGAAAAACACCGACCAAACGCAGCGGGTCGCCTGGCTGGGTTTTAAGCCGATCTGGTTTCGAGGGGATTCTGCAAGTCAATTGAACCAGGACAAAGCGTATGTAATTGTGGACCGACCCGCGTATCGTCCTGAACAAAAAGTTGAATATAAAATTTGGGTGGGAAAAGCTCAATTCGATTTGCCCTACGCGTCACAGTGGGCGAAGAAAAAAGTATGGCTCTCTGTGAGTGATCCACGTCATACCGTCATGGAAGAACGGGAAATTACGCTGGACGATAAGGGAGGATATACCAGTTGTCTTGAATTAAAGAAAGACGCCATGCTGGGCGGATACCGTATGAGTATCTTGCAAAGCAAGGGAAAAATGCACTTGGGAAGTGCTTCTTTTTATGTTGAAGAATATCGCAAGCCGGAATATGAAGTCTCTGTTGACGCTCCGAAAGAGCCGGTTACGCTGGGCGACAAGTTTACGGCGAAAATTTCCGCGAGATATTATTTCGGGGCCCCGGTCACGCAAGCCAGAGTCAAGTACACTGTAACGCGCACGCGATACGAATCCTTCTGGTGCCCGGTTCGACCCTGGGACTGGTTTTACGGTAACGGATACTGGTGGTTCGGAAGTGATTATACGTGGTATCCAGGCTGGAATAATTGGGGTTGCCCTGCGCCGCGGTGGCCCTGGATTCATTGGAATCGCAGAGAAAATACTGAAGTGGTCGTGTCCGAAACAGTACCAATCAATTCCGATGGAACGATTGACGTTGCGATTGATTCAACCCAGGCCAAAGAGTTGTATCCGGACGACGATCATCAATATGAAATTTCCACTGAAGTAACGGACTCTTCACGCCGTGTTATCAGAGCCAGTTCTTCGGTATTTGTTGCGCGCACGCCGTTCAAGGTTTTCTCATGGCTTCGCGGCGGCTTTTTTGAGCCGGGTCAGCAGATTACCGCCTGCGTTCAAGCGCGTCGGCTCGACGGCAAAGCGGTCTCGGGCAATGCCGAATACAAGTTGTATCGAATTACCTATCGCACAAAAAAAGACGGTAAAGGTGTTGAACCTGTCGAAAAAGTAATTTGGTCCGGAAGCGGTAAGGTTGACGAAAAGGGAGTGGCCGAAGTACAGCTTAAGGCGGCGACAGCAGGCCAATATCGTTTTTCGGCCAAGGTTACCGATGCCCGAGAACGAACAGCGGAAGGCGCTTATAGTTTCACGATACATGGACAGGGAACCGAATCGGATGACCAGTTCGAATTCAATGCGATTGAATTGATTCCCGACAAAGAAGAGTATCGGGTGGGCGACACGGCGCGACTTTTGATCGGTTCCAAAGAGAAAGACGCGTCGGTACTTCTGTTTACCCGCTCGAACA
>JAQVID010000211.1 GCA_028695865.1 Thermoguttaceae bacterium
CTGACGCCCCGAAAGCTGCTGACGCAAAGAAAGAAGGCGACAAGAAATGAAATCGGTTGCTTTTCAGCGCTGTATCAATCCGGACTGCAACGCGACATACGATCTGCTGGAGACGCTTCATCGTTGTCCCAAGTGCGGTTCCCTTTTGGATACCGATTACCAATGGGATCAAGTCCCTGTGCCGAAGACACTGAATCAGTTTGAGCAGTTCTGGCAACAGCGATACATTCCGCAGCGACGAAGCGGCGTTTGGCGATTCCATGAACTGTTGCCTTTTGCTCCACTTGACCAGTGTGTTACGGTTGGCGAAGGTCAAACAATTTTGCAGCAGGCTGCCGGGGTTGCTCCCTATGTCGGACTCAAAGGAAATTCGCTCTTTCTGGAATACGAAGGATTGAATCCGTCCGGCTCTTTTAAAGACAATGGTATGGCTGCCGGTGTTACGCATGGTTCTCTGGTTGGCGCCAAGCGGGCCGCGTGTGCCTCAACGGGTAATACAAGCGCCTCGCTTGCTTTGTATTGTGCCACGACCAAGCTGATGAATTGTGTCATATTCATTGGCTCGGGCAAAATTGCTTACGGTAAATTGTCGCAAGCTCTTGACTACGGGGCGAAAACCGTCCAGATTCAGGGCGATTTCGATGACGCCATGGCACGAGTTCAAGAGGTCTCCCGGGAACTGGGAATTTATCTCCTCAACAGTGTCAACCCATTCCGGCTCGAAGGACAAAAAACGATCATGTTTCGCGTTCTGGAAGCGTTGCGTTGGGAAGTTCCTGACTGGATCGTCGTTCCTGGGGGAAATCTGGGAAATTCCAGTTCGTTTGGTAAAGCGTTTATTGAACTGTCGAAGTTGGGTTTGATCAAAAAAGTCCCACGCTTGGCCGTGATTAACGCTGCCGGGGCCGATACGCTTTATCGATTGTTCGAAGGCGAAAAACTGCGATGGAACGCTGGTCGTCCGGACCAAAAGAAAATCGACGCTTTCTTTGCTCAAATGGATGCCGAAGGTCGGCGCGCCTCGACGATTGCCAGCGCAATCGAAATTAATCGCCCCGTCAATTTGACAAAGTGTTTACGTGCCCTTGATTTTTGCGATGGGGTCGTTCGCGAAGTTTCCGAACAGGAAATTCTCGACGCCAAGGCAAAAGTCGGAGCTAACGGTTTCGGTTGTGAACCGGCCAGTGCCGCCAGTGTCGCAGGCGCAAAAAAGCTTGTTGAAGAAGGGGTGATCGGAAAAGATGAACGCGTGGTCTGTATCTTGACCGGCTACCAGCTCAAAGACCCGAACGCGACTGTTGCTTATCACGGAACCGACCGCGAATTTTTCAATCAGGTTTTGGGGAAACGTGGGGTTGCCTCCACTCCGTTTGCCAATCCACCGGTCTGTGTTGACAATAATATTGATCACATACTCCAGTTGCTGCGATAAGTGATTACAAACGAAGTTCCCAAGGGTTTTAGAACCATTCATATGAGCAAGTGAACATATGAGCAAGTGAACACGTGAGCAAGAGAACAAGACCTGAGTCGTTTGGCTCGGGTCTTGTTTTTGTCGTGCTGAATCAAAGACGTAAAAAGTTTACCGTCCGCTCGTGCTTATAAATATTTTTTCAGATTCTTGAGGCTTTCAGAGCCCAAGCGTTCCGGGCCCGGGGTAAAGTCGAGTGGCTCAACACCGACCCAGCCGCGGAATTTAATCTCTTTGAGTGCGGCCATGATCGGCGCGAAATCAAGTTTGCCGAAGCCGGGGCCTTGCAGGTTGGCATCGTTGGCGTGAAATGTCTTCATGTACGGTCGCAGCGCCGCATCGCGAAGCACGGTCGGAATGGGTTCTTTTTCGCTGGCGAACATGGCTTTGCAATCGAGGTGAATGGCCAAATGGGAAGGCTTGCCCATTTTTTCAATCAGGAAGAGGGCATCGCGTCCGGTCTGAATGAATTCGTTTTCATTAGGGGCAAGAGCTTCAAAAGCCAGAGTAACATCAAGCTTTTCAAGAGTGGGCATAATCTGGTCGAGTGTTTTGGCCGCAAGGTCATACGCTTCGACCATTGAGACGCCCGGGAGCAACTTGCGCTGATTCGGTGAACCAAGTACCATATAGGAACCTCCGGCCATGCGACAGAATCGAGCCAATTCGCAGAAATAGGCGACCGTTTTTTTGCGAACATCCGGGTCCGGCGAATTCAGATGATATCCTTTTGTGCGAGTCAGAAGACAATGAAGGCCCGCGACTTGGATTCCCGCTGCCGTTGCCAACTTGTTGATTTTGGCATACGTTTGTGTTCCCCCCAACGAAGAGAGATCAAAAGTTTCCGGGTTCCCATGACCTAAGTCTGCCGTGAGAGCGTAAGGAGCCAATTCGGCGCCTTGGTATCCGCACTCGCCCATGAAACGGAATTGTTTTTCGAGCGACCAGCCCACAAACATTTCGTTGCACAAGGCAAATTTCATGCCGCACTCGGTCTGCGCGGACCACACACTTGAATTTATTCCTGCCACCGCGGCAGCCAAAACGGCCGACTTGCAAAAATTACGTCGATTCATCGTTCATTTCTCCATATAAATAAGGAAGCGTTACGCTAATCACAAAACAACATCTTTTCTAAAATATCAAGACGCACAGGTACCATATTGGACTTCGATGAACGTCCATGGTCGGTGTATCCGTCTCATCTTGATATAATTTACCAGAATCGCGGCTTGACGTCAATTGTGTTCGTCTGGAAAAAACAAAATCCTCGTCGTTTGCCCTTGACTCAATAAAGCGAAAAAACTATGATTCCCCCGCTGCTGTATCGGACAGTATGCGCCGAAGTCAGAAAATTTTACACAATATACACAACATGTTGACGTAGCAGAAGTTACGCAAAACGAGAACATGCGTCGAGCCTTATTTCCCTTATTGATTGTTTTGCTGTGCCTGTTTACAGGGCTGTTGTCGTCGTGCCGTACGATCGACGATGTTGCTTTGTCGGGACTGGCGCCGATTGAGTCAGGGAAAAAAAATCTTCTTCCTCCTGATACGGTTTCATTTGATGTGTTACTGATTCAGGTTCCTTACGAGAACCGTGGTTTGGTTCGGGAATTATGGAGTGAGGTTGACGAACAAGACATTCCTTGGGACCAGCGTCAAATTCTCTATGACAACGGATTTCGTGCCGGACTCATGGGAGCAGGTGTTCCAGAGGTATTATCGAAACTGATTGCGCTCAAAGGGCGTCCGCTTCGAACTTCGTTGGAAGAAATTTCCATGCCCGGTAATAATGAAATGCCTTTGGTCGCCTCCAAACCGGTGACCTTGCAGACTGGTGACCGAAGTTTGATTAATGTATACAAAGACGTTGTTCCCAGTATACCGCTTTTGAGTGTTGAAAACGGAGAAGTAAGCGGACAAAGTTATACCGACGCGGTGACCATGTTTTCGGTCACGACGAAACCACTGCCGGATGGTTCTGTGGAGTTTGAGTTGACTCCTTATATTCAGTTTGGCTCTCCCCGTATTGTCAAACGATATCAGCACGGGAATTTGGTCCAGATCGAAGAGCAACCGACGAAGACGTTCGAGCAATTGCGGACGCGTCTGGCTCTCCGCCCCGGGCAATTCCTGGTCCTGGGTGTGTCAGACGAGCAGACGACAGGGCTGGGACACTATTATTTCACGCGGGGCAACGGCGATCTGGAGCAAAAACTGATTGTTGTTCGTCTTTTGGTGACGCAGCACGATGGTCAATTTGACCGCTTTGCCGATTTTAACGAACTTAAAAAGAAGTCGAAGGAGGCGGTCGACGACGGGGCCCAGCGCGATTCGGAACAGGTTGCGGAGCAGAAATTGGAGTAAAAAATAAAAAAATCGGTAAAAAAACGCCTTGGATGTTGATTTATCTGGATTTTGATGGTAGAATAAGAAAAATGTCTATGTGACCAAGCGTCGAAACCGCTTCAACATTTGAATTTCGTGGATGATGGGTTACGCTGGTCAAGTGTATGTTATTACAAAGAAAGGAAATATTGGTACGGAGAATCTATGACACCCAGGAGGACGGACAACAATACAGCGAATACTGGTAGTGCGCCAAAAGCGCAACCCCAACGGGTCAATGAAATGATACGCGCCCCTCAAGTGAGGGTTATTTCGGAAGATTCCGAACAACTTGGCGTAATGAGCCCGGCAGAAGCAATACGGCGTGCCCGGGAAGCAAATCTTGACCTTGTCGAGGTTGCTCCCAATGTAAAACCGCCGGTATGCCGAATCATGGATTTCGGCAAGTACAAATATGAGCAAAAAAAGCGGGCGGCCAAGCAACAGGCTCAGCGTTCCCAAATGAAGGAATTAAGAATTCGTCCGGCAACAGGTGAACATGATATCAATGTTCGCTTGAATCAGGCAAGAGCTTTTCTTGCCCGAAAAGATAAAGTGTTGGTTTCGGTCGTATTTCGCGGTCGGGAGATGCAGCACATTGCTGAAGGGGAAAAGTTCCTGGCCTCCTTTTTGCAACAGCTTGACGACATTGCTCGGGTAGAAGCACCTCCCAAACAGATGGGACGCCGAATTGTGTG
This sequence comes from Thermoguttaceae bacterium, assembly GCA_028695865.1. GTDB lineage: Bacteria > Planctomycetota > Planctomycetia > Pirellulales > Thermoguttaceae > JAUNBG01. Next base: position 4,561 of record JAQVID010000211.1, read on the forward strand.
CACTATTGTAGCAAAATAATGGACGTAATTTCCCTAAATAACTGATGACAAGGAAGTAGAACCATGGCCGGATCACAGGATGTGAGAACCACCGGCTTTGCCTGGTGGGGGGTGGCTTGTTTGTGTATGTTCCATTTCGTTTTTGGGGCCTCTCTGTGGGCCCAAACGACTGTGGGAATAGACCGTTTTCGGGTCGATAACATTGTGCAGATGGAACAGGACGACAAGCTGGTCAAAATCGAAACGTCCACGATTTTCAGTGACGGACTCGTTTTTGATTTCATTGGCGACTATGGCGAAATAATTATTTATCGTCAGGATACCAGTACGTTCACTCTTCTGGACCCCATTCATCGGGTGCAGACCGAATTGACCATGGATAGCGTTGACGAATTTCTGGAGCGGATCAAAAAGCGTCTGGAAGAAAAAGACGACAAATTCTGCCGCTTTATCGTTTCTCCTCAATTCGAAAAGAGCAAGAACGAAGAAGGGGGGGAACTTCTGTTCCAGAGTAAATTCATCGACTACGAAATCAAAACGAAGCCATTCGAGCAAAAGTCGTTTGCCAAGGAATTCTTTCTCTTTTCCAACGCTTATTCCAAACTCAATATTTATTTGAATCCCGGCACAACAACCCCTTTTGCCCGACTGGCTATTAACGAGGATTTAGAGCAGCTCAATCTCTTTCCCGAGTCGTTTCATACCAATGTCTATCCCAAAGGCAAATGGCTTTTCAGTAAATCGATTAAAATCGAAAGCCGGCACAGTATTGTGCGACGATTATCAGAGAAAGACCACGGTCGAATCATGAGGGCATTACATTTTGCTCAGCAGTTTCCAAAGATGCCCTTTGGCGATTATCAAAAAGCGATTAACGTCAAAAAATAAGCCGCTTTGGGCGAAAACATCGTTAAAATAAGGGATGATCGTTAAAATACTAAAACAGTTGCGTGATAACCGCAAGCGGACCTATTTGGAGTGCGGCGGCTTGCCGGCGCTTTTATGTGCGTTAAATAATCGTAACGCGGGAGCTTGCTCCCGGTTCGACTTTTACGCTTCGAAAAGAGCCCCCCGGTTTCTACAATCGAAAACACTGCTTTTTCACTCCGCGTAATGAGGCGGAAAACCCCGCAAACGCTTTCCGTATGGTAGGCACCCGGTTCGGCGCCAGCCGTACCCCTGTTATGCGATCGCCGAAATTGTATGGCGTTTGCCAAAAATCCTAACCCCGTAGGGGTTTCCGTATGGTAGGCAGGGGTTCGGCGCCAGCCGTACCCCTGTTATGCAATCCCCTAAAAAACAAATCCCGTAATTCCGGTCTCGCATGACCGGAATTACGGAATGTTGGTACTCATTCGAACCGTTCTGGCCCTAATTGCGCTCGTTTCACTCGCTCCATATACGGGCTTGATGAATTTTCATCATACCTCAAATTGAGTCACGCAAATTTGACGCCAACGCCGATTCGCCAAAAATCCAACCCCGCAAACGCTTTCCGTATGGTAGGCACCCGGTTCGACGCCAGCCGTACCCCTGTTATGCAATCCCCTAAAAAACAAATCCCGTAATTCCGGTCTCGCATGACCGGAATTACAGAATGTTGGTACTCATTCGAACCGTTCTGGCCCTAATTGCGCTCGTTTCACTCGCTCCATATACGGGCTTGATGAATTTTCATCATACCTCAAATTGAGTCACGCAAATTTGACGCCAACGCCGATT
>JAQVID010000212.1 GCA_028695865.1 Thermoguttaceae bacterium
ACAACGTGCTGTGGAGTGATTCCTCAATCTTTGCAATGTATGGCGAACACCAGGGCGACGACCTCATGGCCGCGGTCACAAAGTTTGCGCTTGAAACCATTGGCAACCACCCCTTTGTGACGCCCATCGATTTGTGGCACGATGTCTTTGACGACATTTACGCCTTTGCTTGCAAACAAACCAAAAAAACGGACCTGCGCAAAACCTTTGCGCTGAACGCCCTCGTCGGTGTTGATAACGCGCTCTGGAATCTCTATTATCATGTGAACGGGTGTAACTCCTTTGATGAGATCATCCCGGAATCGTGCCGCCCTGCTCTGTCGCACCGACAAAAGCAGGTCGCCGCCATTCCACTCATGGCCTATGGTATTCCGGTCGCCGAAATTCTCGACGCGGTGCACCGTGGATATTTTTTCATGAAGATCAAGATCGGGCAGCCCGGTACCCAGGAAGAAATGCTCGCCAAGGATATGGCCCGCCTTACCGAAATTCACGCGGCTATTGGGCAGTGCAAAACGTCCTGTACCGCCAATGGTAAATTGCCTTACTACTTTGACGCCAACGGACGATACGAGAAAAAAGAAACCTTGCTCAAGTTAATTGACCATGCCGAAAAAATCGGTGCCGCCGAACAGATTGCGATTATTGAAGAGCCGTTCGACGAATTCAACGATGTTGAAGTTCACGATATTCCGCTTCGCCTTGCCGTCGATGAAAGCGCGCACACCGTGGAAGATACCGTGGACCGAATCAATCGCGGCTATCGGGCCGTGGCGCTTAAGCCCGCCGCCAAAACGCTCAGTATGTCGATGCTCATTGCCCAGGCTGCTTACGAACGGAATATTCCCTGTTTTTGTGCCGACCTGACCGTCAATCCGATCCTCGTCGACTGGAACAAGAACGTTGCTGCGCGTCTGGCTCCGTTCCCGGGCATTGACGCCGGACTCCTCGAAAGCAATGGTCATCAGAATTACCGAAACTGGTCCAGTATGGTCGCAAGACTGCCGGACCCCAACGCACCCTGGGTCGCTCCGCAAAACGGTGTCTTTCTCACCGGCGATGAGTTCTATGCCAAAAGCGGTAATATTTTCGCGAATCCATTCTACGATGAGTTATTTCAGAAAAAATGAGAAAACCATCGACACCCTTTTTTCGTTTCCGATGCCGCAATTCAGATAAAAAAATTGCCGTCCCGTTCACAGAGTGGTGTGATTTCCCTGCTCGTTTTGGCAAGATAGTCAAGCCCGTAATGAAGGTCGCACTTGACCGGAATTAGGGTGGGTTGGGACCGGAATTAGGGTGGGTCAGGTCCGGAATTAGGGTGGGTTGGTACTGATTCGAACCGCTTTGGCCCTCATTGCGCTCGTTTCACTCGCTCCATATACGGGCTTGATGAATTTTCCCTTCTTGGCGTCTTGGCGTCTTTGCGTGACAAAAAAAATACTAAACGCGATGATAGTTCATTTTGCGTGAAATACAGTCCTAAAGTATATACCAATACCAATGGGCGCGTTTGCCCGCGATTCCGTTTTTTTGCCTTGCCGCGGTGGTTATTCGAACCGCTCTGGCCCTCATTGCGCTCGTTTCACTCGCTCCATGCACGGGCCTTGCGGTCAATTCCCGCCTGACGGAAAGTGTTTACCCCGCTTCACCACCAGAGAGCGAACAGGATAAAAAATTTATTCCTCCCTCGGTAAAAAATTACAGTCGCCCCCTTGTATGAATTTCTCATCGTGTCATAATAACATAACTTAATGATGTTCATGTATTACATTACTTAAACTTATAGTAATATAAGTGAATTAAAACTTACTTGAACACAGCATTAGTGATGTTAATACACCAATTAGATAAATTTATATTTACTAACCAAATATTTCTTTTATGAAAGGGTTTATCATGACACAGAAAGATTACAATCCGTTTGACGTAGCTCGCCAGCATATCGACAAGGCGGCCAAGACGCTCAATTTGGACGACGCGACGCTTGCTCTCTTGCGACATCCGCAGCGTGAACTTTGGGTTTCGCTCCCGATTCGTATGGATAATGGCACCGTGAAGGTTTTCCAGGGTTTCCGCGTTCAATATAATACGGCTCGTGGTCCCGCGAAGGGTGGTATTCGCTGGCATCCGTCCGAAACGATTGATACGGTTCGTGCTCTTGCCTGCTGGATGACATGGAAAACGGCTGTGGTCGATATTCCGCTCGGTGGCGGTAAGGGCGGAATCATTTGTGATCCCAAAACACTTTCCGAAGGCGAAAAAGAGCGACTTGCCCGCGCTTATATTCGGGCCATTGCCCCGGTGATTGGTATTACGAAAGACGTTCCGGCTCCGGACGTCTACACCACCCCGCAGATCATGGCGTGGATGATGGACGAGTTCGAAAAGATCACCATGGAATGTCATCCGGGCGTAATCACTGGCAAACCGATCGAATTGGGGGGAAGCCAGGGACGCGGCGACGCAACGGCACGCGGGGGTGTTTACATCGTTCGCGAAGCGGCCAAAACTTATGGAATCGAACTCAAGAACCAGCCGTTCTCCGTTCAGGGGTTTGGCAACGCCGGTCAGTTCGCCGCCATTCTCGCCGAAGAACTTCTTGGTATGAAGCTTGTCGCCGCAAGCGATTCCAAGGGTGGCGTTTATAATGAAAACGGAATTTCAGCAAAAGAACTCGTTGCATACAAACTCGCGAATGGTTCTTTGGCCGGCTTCCCGGGCGCAAAAGAAGTTACCAACGAAGAATTATTGGCTCTGCCGGTAACCGTACTCTTCCCGGCCGCTCTGGAAAATACGATCAACTCCAAAACAGCCTCCACGATCAATTGCAAAATTTCGTGCGAATTGGCCAACGGCCCGACCACGCCGGAAGGCGACGCCATTCTCGACGCCAAGGGAATCATCGTTCTGCCCGACTATTTGGCCAATGCCGGTGGTGTCACGGTTTCCTATTTTGAGCAGTGTCAAAATGCCCAAAATTATTACTGGGACCTGGAAGAAGTTCATCAGCGACTTGACCGCAAGATGACCGCCGCCTTCAAAGCGGTTTACGAAATGAGCCAAGAAAAACATACCAATCTCCGCGACGCCGCCTATTTGGTTGCCATTTCACGAGTCGTCAAGGCCGCCAAACTCCGCGGTTGGTGCTAACCCCCGTGGGACAATTGTAAAAGCTAAAGTCAGGTTTTCGATTGCAAGTAAGTTTTCATGCGGTGAAGAACGCGAAGTGCTCTTCACCGCATTTCTTTTGCGCACAGGCGATGAAAGCAACTCTACGCGTAAAAATGGTCCATCACACCCAGTACCATTCCATATCAAACCACAGGTTTTCTGCCGCTTGCTTGTCCGTAGTGATACGAGCAGGCTTCCATTCCATAAAAAAAAGGCAATCTCAAACATTTTGAAATTGCCTTTCTTAGGAAATGATCACAGGAGGTATCAGAATTGATACGCCAGACCAACGTTGCCTGTGTGCAAATTTTGTCTTCCACTGATCATAAAGTCGTAACCGCCGAATACCGTCATGTTGCCTTGAGTCAAATCGCCTCCGACACCGAGATTACACCAGTCGCGTCCAAGATCAACGCCATTGACCGTATACTTGTAATCGCCGGTATAATTGATGTTCCCGGGATTGTTGAAACTGCTTGTAACGGTTCCGTGAGTATCGCCATATTCGTGCAGCCAGGAGGTTTGAAAGAACAGATTCCCTGTCCGGCGTTGCCCTTCAATCGACCAAAGGAGACGTCCACCGAATTCCGTTCGCCAGGAATCATAATCGGATTCCGCAACGTTAAGAGCCGTGGCTCCTTCGCCCGTCTCGTTAAAAGCGTCCGTGTTGAGCGAAAGATACTGGAGTGCTCCGAAGGGCTGGAACACAGAATTTCCCAACGGGCAATTAAAGCCTTTTTCAATACGAAACGCCCATTCATTTCCCGACGTTTTGGCGGTATTCTCCCGATCCAGGAAAGTGATTCTTCGGGTCGTACTGAAGTTGTCCCAACCGTAATTGAAGTTGCCAAGCAGATATCCGTTATTCGTACTGTGAACGAAGTAGAGACCTGCTTTGTAGCTGTCAGCATTGGCCTGTTCGTTGAGCCCGTTCACCTGATATTCCGTGTCGCCAAAGGCAAAGAACCCCCCGAGCCGCAGGTTCGGAGTCACGCAGCGATCACCGCCAACGAGAATGCCGTTAACTGAATAATCACCACCAAACGCGTTTTGATCGCCCTTGGCATATCCATCGACGTTATAGTAGTTTCCCCACATGTTCAAATGGGAATCCGGATCACACAACGATTCATGGCCAAAGACATTTTTCGGACGCAGGTAACTCGCCAGCGTATTATTAACGATGGTCGTGTTTTGAACTTCCATGGTTGCCATCGATCCGTAAACGGCCCCGTCCATTTGAGAAAGTGCGTAACGGGCGGCGGGAGAAATACCTGTGGCCGGACTTAAGAGATCAAGTTTCGTTAAGACTTTATCAAGGTCGCTACGGGGAACAACATGATCGGAAACATTATCAATATAGGTGCCAAACTGCTGCTGATTGTAGGATGGGGCGTCTTCACCGTAACGGAAAATTTTGGCAACCTCGACTCGATAATCGTATTCGTTATAAAGCATGCGGTATCGCAGCCCCTCTTCAAGCTCATGAGCACTGCCGATTGCAAATACATTATTGACATTGAGACCACCCGACTCGGATACCAGGAAGGTATGAGAATCGCCAAGTTGGGTCAGGCCGGGATTATCCAGATTGATCGTTCCACCGTCAATCGTCGCATGTACGACCGTATAGACATCCGCTTCCGTACCATCAGGAATACGAACATTTATTTCGCTTCCCTGAGTTGTTACCAGATTGGTTATGCTCATTTGTGTATTATTGGCAAGTGACAGGATACCATTATTGGTAAGCGTACCGGCCACACTGGCGACATCGGTCATCGTTCCGGCGTTTTGAACGTTATCACTCGTAATCAGAGATAAACCGTTGATAAACCCCGTAACGCTGTTGGTCACTGTATCGGCGGTAATATTACCTGAACCGGTAATCGTTCCGTCGTTGGTCAGCGTCTGGCCAGTTGCACTTGCGTTGTTGGTCCAAGTGGCGTTCGCGTTATTCGTAATCGCGCTTACAATATTGACGGTTCCGTTATTGGTCAGTGTTCCGCTGTTAGTCAGAGATTGACCGGTAATGCCGTTGACCGTCATGATTCCTTCAGTATCGTTTGTCACGCCGCCCAAACCCGAATGATCGGCGTCCGCGACGATATTGGCGGCGATCATGGTTCCTTTGTTTTCAACGTTATTATTAGCCTGAATATCGGTGAGAGCCTGCATGGTTCCCGCGTTGTTCGTGACATTATCCCCGGCGGTAATGCTTTTGGCGGACATGGTCGTACCGGCGTTCGTGACGTCGGAATCGGCGGTGATGGCACCAGTAACGGTCATCGTACCGGCGTTGTTCGTGACGTTACCGGTCGTGTCCGTGCCCGTGGCGGCAACACTTCCCGCGGTGAATGTTCCATCGTTTTCAACATTGCCGTTATTGGCGGTCACGGCCCCTCGGGCGTCCATCGTGGCGCCCGTGTTGTTGACAACGTTACCGTTCGTGGCGGAGATCGCCCCGGCGGAAGTCATTGTGGCATTGTTCGTGACACTACCGTTATTGGCGGTGATACCGTCGGTTGCTTCCGTTCCGGTAGCCCGCATGGTTCCCGCGTTGTTCGTGACGTCGGCCCCGGCGGTCATGTTTTTGGCGGACAGGGTCGTGCCGTCGTTCGTAACATCAGATCCGGCGGTAAGGGCACCGGTAACGGTCATCGTACCGGCGTTATTCGTAACGTTACCGGTCGTATCCGTGCCCGTGGCGGCAACACTGTTGGCGGTGAATGTTCCGGAGTTTTCGACGTTACCGTCTGTGGCGGTTACGGCCCCTTCGGCGTCCATCGTGGCGCCCGTGTTGTTGACAACATTGCCGTTCGTGGCGGAAATCGCCCCGGCGGAAGTCATTGTGGCATTGTTCGTGACACTACCGTTATTGGCGGTGATACCGTCGGTTGTTTCCGTTCCGGTAGCCCGCATGGTTCCCGCGTTGTTCGTGACATTATCCCCGGCGGTAATGCTCGTGGCGGACACGGTATTGCCATCCGCGTTCGTCGCGGTACTGTTGTTCGTAATATCGGAATCGGCAGTAATGGCGCCGGTAACGGTCATTGTACCACCTACATAGTTCGT
>JAQVID010000213.1 GCA_028695865.1 Thermoguttaceae bacterium
GCCCGACGCCAGATAAATACCACCACCATTAGAGTTACTCATCGTTCCGTCAAGCGCCCTGTTGCCTGTGATGCTACTACTCAAAATCGAAAGCGTCTTTTCGTTCCCCTCGAAATAAATTCCCCCTCCGGAAGAGGATTTGTTCTGCCCGATCAAGCTGCCGCTTATCCAGACGCTCGAATTCGAGGCAAAAATTCCCCCGCCGTCGCCGATCAAGGCATTGTCGCCATTTTGACGAATGACACAATCAATCAGGCTCACTGTCGCGTTATTTGCCCGGATTCCTCCGCCCCAGGACACCTGACTTTGCGGAACATTCTTTTCGACGATGCAGTTATAGAGTGATATATTTCCACCGTCTACATAAATTCCCCGCGTAACATTGTCAACAATCTGTGAACTGTTGAGTATCAGTGTTCCTTTGACTTGAACCGCTCCGGTCACCAAGGACGTGTGGGTCACTTTCGCGATATTGACTTGGGTTATTTCGGCAGTCGTGCCTGTTTCCACGATAAGCGAATATTTTTCCAGTGTGACTCCCCGGGAAAGCGAGCCGGCGTCGATCGTTATGGACCGGGCAATCGTCAAATCGCTGGTCAAAGAGATCGTCGCCCCGTTGAGAGCGGAAGCAAAAACGATTTGTGTTCCCCAACCGGAAGTACCGGCCAAGGCGACTGCTTCCCGCAAGCTTAATATGGAATCGTCGTTGTCACTGGTATCAAGTTCTGTGGCGACGATCAGCGTGTCCACATGGGTTTTGGCCGTGGCTTCTTCGGACCACTGTGTGGAATCAGCATGTTCAATACCGTCGCCGGATGCTTTTACATGAAAACTGTAATCCTTGTCTTGAACAAGTCCTGTAATGGTACATGATACCGACATGGAACCCATGGTAATCGTGCCGGTGTACGGAGTCCAGGTTTCTTCGTCGGACTGCTTGTATTCCAGTTTGTATCCGTAAGCGTATTCCACCAGCGACCAGGTTACCGTAATGGAAGTCGCTGTTCGCGTTTGCGCCGTGACATTCGAGGGCGGATCGAGCGGCTCCGGCGGAACGATTCGACCCTGGCATTCATACGCTCCGATATCAATGGTCTTTTCGTTGATACGACTGCTTTTATTCACATCTTTCGAAGATTCGTTCAGACCAACGGCGGCCGCCAGAACATTACTCCCCTTATTGATCACTTGGGAATTTTCTGCCGTAAGAAGCTGATAATCGCCTTCAGCCCTGGTGTTAAAATTATAATTTCGTACAAACAGCGGAATCGACGAGTTATACGTGTTGTTGCCCGTTCCGGCAGTCCATCCGGTAAAAGTCGAAAGGTTGTTATTGCCCGTAAGAGAGCCGGTACCATCCCTGTAAATATTGGAGTCTTCTGAAGACGCGTCCGCAAGAAGATTGTCGACAATAATCGAATTGGATACAATGGCCTGCGCGAAAGTTCCTTTTTCACTTTGTCCACAAAAATAAAGACCTGCGCCTCGTCCTTTGACTTGAGGGTCGGAGCTTGTGTCGCCCGTTACCTTATTGCCGGTAATTGTCGTATTAACGATATTGACTTCAAAAACAGGAACCTTGGCAATAAAGTCGCCTGTTACCGAAATTCCACCACCGTTGGCCACCGCAGTATTACCACTTACAACCGAATTGACAAGTGTCAACGCGCCAAGCGTCTGAATGCCACCGCCCCATTCCTTTGTACTGTTGCCCTGTATGAATGAAGCGGTAATCGTGAGTGTACATCGGGCGTTATTGTGAATGCCTCCGGCTCCTTCCTGCGATGAATGTCCCGATATCACCGAATCGATAATCTCCATCTCGCCGCCAACAGGAGTTTTGTCTTGCGTGGCATCGTTGTAAATTCCCGCGTCCATATAGGCCGTGTTGTTCGCAACCGTTGAACTTGTAATGTGAACCGTGCCGCCGGCATTGTAAAGGCCGCCGGTCTGCCCCATTTGCTGAATGACGATCGTCTCGGTCGTTTCGCCGTCCGTTGTCGTCGTCTCCCATTGATCCGATTGCGCAATATTCCCTGTTACGCTGCAAGTATACAGCGACATGGAGCCGCCCTCATTGTAAATCCCCCCCCCAATTCCATTGAGTGTTGATTCCAGAAGTGTAGCGCCACTGCTTTCGGCTTTGTTCCCCGTGACGGTGGATGCATACATGGACATCGAACCCGTGTTATAAATACCAGCACCAAGCGAGAAAATAGTGTTCAAATAAAGCGAATCCAGAGAAGCTTTACAACTTGCGTTACAATTCGACACGGTAACGTTCTTCGTCGTTAACGTTCCCGAATTGTTAATTCCGCCGCCGGTGCCAAATTCGTAGGTCGACGACTTGCCAATAATCACAGCCGATCCACCCGTCGTCGTGTACCCATTCTTCATGAAAACATTGCCAAGTTGAACTTCTCCGCTTTTAACCGTTAAACACCTGCTTTTCATATTGGCGTTGAGAGTCAGACTGCGGCTTGATCCTTCTTCATATGCTACAATGGTCAAGGTTCCTTTGCCACTGGGGATATTGATCGTCAGATCGTTGTTCGTATCGGTATAAGTCAAGGTATTTCGCGTATCATTAGCCCGAACAACAATTAAATCGTCTCCGTCCGAAGCCGCCGCCGCGTCGATAAGCGATTTGAGCGTCGTCAGGTTGAATGTCGATGAATTCGTCGCAACCATTTCCGCAACGTTCAAGTTGCCCATACTGGCAGGAAGATTGAACTCGGAATACAAGCCGCGAATCGCCTCGTAATCCGCTTGACTTACACTAAGTAATTCCCGGGCTTCCAAGGTCTCCAAAGCCAATGACCGCAAGCGGGCCGAACGAGTTGTCCGGGAAGCACTCTTTTTCTGAGAAATACTGAATAGCGACATTGTTTATCACTCAATTGCAAAAGGGGGGTTCGAAGATACTTGAATTGCTCAAAAGCACGACGCGAAAATAAGGCCCTGCTTCGCTGAACAACGACACAATATTATAATACCGCATTATAATACAGTTTCCAATATTTTTTATCAGGCCTGTCCCAAATATATTATGTACAGACAAACACACAACTATATTGTAGGCATTCCGTTCAATATTGTCAAGGAAAACCCACATTCCGTAACAAGAAAATAAAAAAATCGTCTTTCAGCCAAGTAACAGCAGGAATAACCCGCTTCTTTAATTGTTAGATGTGCAATATCATGTTTTATGCACGCATGTAATCTCTGTGTTTGCTGTATTGAGCCTTTTTTTTTCGCTTGATTTCGGACAAAGTCTTGAACTTTAACGCAAAGTCCGGTATCATGATAAAAGTAGATGCCGCTTTCGCGACGATTGATACGACCTCTCGTTCAGAATCGGTAACATATTTCTTCATAAAACTACGGAGTATATAATGAAACGAACCATGTTGAGACTGCTTTTGGGTATCGCTTGCGCGATGTTCGTATGTGCCGCAACCAGTGATCAGGCTTGGGCCCAAAAGAAAACAAAAAAACAGTTGGCACAGGAAGCTGCCGCTCAAAAAGCCAAGGAAACCCGGGAAGCCACCCTGTTATTCAAATCCGGTTTGACCCAGCGCCCTGACCTCATGATGGAAACCTGGCTGCTTGCCGAAATTGACAAAGCGCAAGACAAATGGAATGCTCGATATGAGTCGATAAAAACCGTCGAAGACGCTCAGGCTTATCAGAAGTCGCATATCGATTTCTTCTGGAAACAGTTGGGACAACTTTGGGACAAGACCCCACTGAACGCCAAAATTACCGGCGTTCTCAACCGCGACAGCTATCGTGTAGAAAAAGTCGTTTTCGAGAGTTTGCCCAAATTTTACGCGACCGGGACCATGTTCCTGCCGCTGGAATCCCGTTTCAAGCCGCCTTATCCGGGCGTGCTCGTCGTCTGTGGACATTCGTTCAACGGTAAGGGAAGCGATTTCTATCAGCAAGGTTGTATTCTGGCCGCTCAACACGGCTTGGCCGCGTTTATTCTCGATCCGATAGACCAGGGCGAACGCAAGCAGCACTTGGATGAAAAAGGCAAAGTCTATTCCGCGACCGTTCCGGCCCACAATCTCGTCGGTTCCGGTTCCATTCTTTTGGGACGTAATACCGCGACGTTCGAAATCTGGGATATGCAGCGAGGAATCGATTACTTGCAGTCCCGTAAAGACGTTATCGCCGACAAGATCGGTGTCATGGGCAACAGTGGCGGTGGAACGCAAACCGCTTATATCATGGCACTGGATGAGCGAGTCGTTGCCGCCGCTCCCGCGTGTTACATTTGCAACTTGTTCGATACACTCACTCATGTCAATGGTCCACAGGATGCCGAACAGAACATCTTCGGTCAGCTTGCCTTCGGTATGGATCATGCCGATTACATGATCATGCGGGCACCACGTCCGACCATGCTCTGTCTGGCTACGAAGGATATGTTCAATATTGACGATGCCTGGAAATCGTTCCGGTTCGCCAAGCGTTTCTATGGTCGTTTTGGCTTCGGCGAGCGAATGAGCGCGGTTGAAACCGATACTCCCCACGGCTGGTATCCGCAATTGCGCGAAGGCGGTGTTCGCTGGATGCTCCGATGGTTGGCCGGTCGCGATGAAGTCGTTGTTACCGATCCGAACACGAAACACCTGACCGACGAAGAAATCGCCAGTGTTCCCGCCCCGGGTGTGCTTGCTCTTCCTGGTGCCCGAACGACTTACGATCTCAATCGCGATCTTGCCAAAGTACTCACTCCGAAACGAAACGCTCTCTGGTCGAAAATGAAACCGGCTGACGCTGCTGATCTGCTTCGCAAAACGGCGGTGATTCGCCCGCTCAAAGATATTCCGGCCATTGCCGAACACAAAGTTGACGGCGTGAAAGACGAAACGATTCTCGAATCGGACAAAGGAATTTATCTTCCGGCGCGAATCGCGGTAAAAGACGGCTGTAAGGAAATCACGCTCGTTATCAGTGATTCCGGTCGCAACGGTGAATTTGCCAAAAAAGTATTCGCCGACCAAAGCAAATCCGCTGTCGCCGTTGACCTTCGCGGTTGGGGGGATTCTCTGCAATTTGAAGGACGACCCTATTATATTCATACAAACTTCGGCCCGGACGGAAGCGACTATTATTTGGCTTACTTGCTTGGTCGTACTTACGTAGGGATGAGAACGGACGACCTTTTCGCCGTCGCAAGATACCTCAAAGAAAAGTATCATGCCGATCTCAATCTGGTTGCCGACGGCTATGCCCGGACCGTTGCCCTGCACGCCGCGATTGTCGAACCGCAATTGTTCAAGTCGGTGACCATCGACGATCCGAACTCTATTGAAACCTGGAACTCACTGATCGAAAAATCTCCGTGTCCCATTCGCCTGACCGATACCATCCATGGCGTTTTGAATTATTACGACCTGGATAACCTGGTCAAGTTTATCAATAAAAAGTAATCGCTTTTTTCTGAGAATCGCTTTTGGCGGTATGGCCAATACGCCTTGCCGCCAGTTCCAAGCCGAGCCGGACACTTCGTCATGAAGTATCCGGTTCCTTGAATGAGTTTGACGGAAGTGTCCCTCCTTTGTTATTCGACCCGTAACGCTCTTTTCTTCGCTTTTTCTGTCAAAGCGTGTTTTTCAGAATATTCTAAAAAGTTGTCTTCCTGTTCGCTCTCTGGCGGTTAAGCTGCGTAAAGCCCCTTCCGTCAGGCGGAAAATTCCAGTAAGGCCCGTACATGGAGGTCTAGCGCGACCGTAATTAGGGAGTGTTGGGACTAATTCGAACTGCTCACTCCCTAATTTCGCTCGTTTCACTCGCTCCATATACGGGCTTGTCTGTCTTGCCAAAACGAGCAAATAAATCACACTACACCATGAGCAGGAGAAATATTTTATATTACCGACTCTTCAATCTTCGGTGATTCGCTCCCCGTTTACCTTCGGAAAACGGGGGGGCAGGCCGCACAACACGAAAAATTATGTTAAACTGGTTAAAATGGGACACGGTATGTCCCAACTCTGTTTGACACCCTACCTGTTCTAATGTATAGTAATTTTTGTTCGGGTTATACCCGTTTTGAAAATACACACTATTTTTAAGGCCTCTCTACCAAAATCTATGGGTAATATCTGGCTCAGGCAAATCGCCAAGTGTATGATATAATGCGAGTTCGAGCGATTCAAATGAGCCAAAACCATAACTTTTTCTCGTTGTCAGTTTTGCT
>JAQVID010000214.1 GCA_028695865.1 Thermoguttaceae bacterium
TCAAACATTTCCCCTGACAAGGGGCTTCTTCAAACATTTTCCCTGACAAGGGACTTGTTCAAACATTTTCCCTGACAAGGGGCTTGTTCAAACATTTTCCCTGACATGGAGCTTCTTTAAACATTTTATTCTGATAAGGGGCTTCCTCAAATATTTTCCCTGACATCTGGCCCACTGATGCGGTCAAAAGTTTATTGCTAAACTGGGTAATTTAGCGATATTACTGCCGGCGATTTCTTCTTACGTTTGGCCATGCAACGGATTTATCTCGGCAAAAAACCTCCTCTTGGCCGGTATGAATAAGTTAGGTCGCTTCCGTCGCGTGTGTCGCTTCCGTCGCGTGTGTCGCTTCCGTCGCGTGTGTCGCTTCCGTCGCGTGTGTCGCGTCCAAGATGTTCTCCCACTTTGGACATGACTCCTGGCACTATGGACATGACCCCTTGTATCCTGTATAATCATGTCACTGCCATGGTTCCTCCCGCTAAACGGAAGCTGATATGGTTCCTCCCGCTAAATGGAATTGGTGTCGCGACCTCCATTTTAACAGAAAATCATGTCCGCTTCACGCCCATTTCCATTTTCCTTTCAATTACAACGTTTTGCTTTTCCAAAACGCCGGATGAACCGAAAAAGAAATAATTGAGATGTGCTGTGAAAAAGTTGTATGCAGTGCCGTACAAAATTGCGCAGTGTAAGCTTGCGATTCGTAAATTACATTGTGCAAAATTGCATTGAGTAAATTGCGGCCGGCGTCGAAAGTGTCGAAAAAGACAAGGAAGTCCACGAAGTTTTGCATGTATTGCTCGACCGGGAACACGAGCTTGATCCAAATGACTTCAATTTACTGAAACATTACCTTTTATTTTAACCGATACTTGAAATTTTGATCATTCACTACCCGCTTACCTTCGCAATCGGGGAGGGATTCAGGCCACGCAACACGAAAGATTAACTAAAACCTAACACAAAAGATTAAGTATAACCGATTTTATATTGCCTATTATTACCGATACTTGAAATTTTGATCATTCACTACCCGCTTACCTTCGCAATTGGGGAGGGATTCAGGTCACGCAACACGAAAGATTAACTAAAACCTAAATAACAGAAAGAAGCAGATACTACCATGGATAAAAGTTCCGCCCAGAACATGAAAAAATATACGCAAATGCTGTCCGAAACAATAGGAGTGCGACTTGCCGGTTCCCCTCAAGAGCGAGCGGCGGCAGAATATATTGGTTCGACATTTGCCGAATTCGGTGGAAACGTTGTCATTGAAGAATTTCCCGTCATTCAAAGGTGTGTCGAATCAGAGACGCTCGAAATATTTTATGAGGGACACTGGCAGGCTTTTCCCTGTTCTCTCTTTGGGTCGTCGCCATCCACGAAAGGTCAAACGATAGAAGCGGAACTTGTGTATTTCGATACGGCGACAGGATATCAACATTCCGATCTTTCATTTTTGACCGGAAAAGCCGTTGTTCATCTGGGTTGTCATATCGAGAGCGCGGAGAATTACCGCCGTCTCATGGCGGCGCGACCTGCATTTATTCTGTTTGTGGACACACGTTATCCCGGGACAATCCAGTTGGCGGACGGACTCTTTCCCGCTTATGTGAAAACATACGGTGCGGTTCCAAGTTTGAACGTTGCTTATATGGACGCCTGGAATTGGAAGACCGGGAAATCTCGTTATGCCCGAATCAACGTTGCGGGTCAGTTATTGGAAAGCCTTTCGACCAATGTCGTTTATGAATGGAAAGGAACGGATCCGGACGCGGAAATAATCTACGCAGGCGGACACCACGATACGCAGGCCGGAACAGTCGGCGCCGACGATAACGCAATAGGCAGCGCGGCCGTCCTGGAGCTTGCGCGTCTGCTGTCAACCAAACAGCACAAGCGAACATTCCGACTCATTAGTTTCGGAACGGAGGAACAACTTTCGGTGGGCAGCGCGTCCTATGTCCGAAAACACCGAGCTGAAATTGAAAAACGGGGCGTATTCATGTGTAATTTTGATTCGTTCGGTTCCGTGCTTGGCTGGGGAGAGTTTACGATCAATGCCAAAGAACCGCTTTGCGAACTGATTCGCAAATCGTATCATGACGAAGGAGTTTCCTTTGTTGAAAAGCACAATATCGACCCTTATACCGATCAATTTCCGTTTGCGGCGTGTGGCGTTCCAGGAATATGGATATTCCGTAGAAACTGTGATTCAGGTCTGTTCTATCATCATCGGATTGATAATACGGTTGACAAGTTGGATTTCGAGGTTACCGCTTCGTATGTAGACGGTGCTGCCCGGGTTCTCGATTACCTTGCCAATGTCGACGATCTTTCCGTTTATCGCGGCATACCGGAAACGATGACCAGCGAAATCGCAACCATGTTTGAATCCGTTTACGGTGGGTGGAACAGTTGATCCTCACACGTCGATTCGTTCGGTACTTGCGATGGAATAAGCCGGGGGCGACCTTTGTCCGATTCCGGAAAACCAGGGAACTTGTGTCCGTGACATATCATCAGGAGCAACGCCAATCGGAATCTTTCTGAATATCACAAAGGGCAAGTGATCGTGTCAGCGACAAAACGATATGCTTGCCTGAAATGGAGCAAATTCTGGGGCAGCGGATGATATATTGCTCTTTGACATGTCCGGTCGCGGTAATGGAAAGGCCGGCAGAAACCGGTTCAAACGCGGTATTGATTTCATTTTGTCTGAATCCCAACATGCTCCACGAAGGGAAATGCGCAAATGAGCGACAGTGCGTTTATGTCACGGCATTCTTACACATGAATAGATTCTATCGCGAATCGGTGAGCGAATGTCGGAAAAAGGGGGATAAAGGAAGTCTGTTCTGCAGAAAGTGGTACAATTATCGAGTGTCAAAGAATACCTGCTTTTCTTCTTTTAGAAAACCGTAACGTATCTTGACAAAACGACGGTATATTGTATGCTTATACAAGAGAAGGAGTTCGCCCCATGGAGTTATTAGAAACTTTGTCAGAACAGAATAAGGCAAAAGAACCTGTTTTCGAGCAATTGGTTCGAAGAGCGGGTCAGTTGTCGGAGCACCGACGTTTATTGCTTTCCCGAGCGGTTTGCCGGAGAGTATATGAACAGTTTCGCGAGCGGGATATTGTGCGGGATATGTTGTGTGCCGGTCGCGACTTCTTTTGGACAGAGCCCAACTTGTAAAGGGGGAACATATTATGGTTACGACTATGGTTATGGTTATTGAAAGAGAATAAATTCAAAACGACAGTGCAATCTTCTGTTTTTATACAGGTCTAAAATGAATGCCCAGAACAATAATTTGGAAATAGAAATTCTTCAAGAGATTAGTACCGTCGTTGTCCATGAGCGTAATATTCATAATATAATAGACAGTATTCTTGACATTTTGAGTCGGACGATGGAAATGCACCGGGCAACCTTAACGCTTTGCCAGGGGGATACACTTCAGATCGAGGTCTCCCGCGGATTGGACGATTCAGAAAAGAAACGTGGAATTTATCATCTTGGCGAAGGGATCACCGGTCGAGTGGCGCTTTCCGGAGAGTCTCTTTGCGTGCCCGATATTTCGAAGGACAAATACTTTCTCAATCGAACCGGTGCCCACAAAAAAAACGAGCATACCGCTTTTATTTGTGTTCCGATTATACGTATGGAGCGTATTGTAGGGACATTAAGCGTCGAGCGTCCCTCTGCCGATCCGGAGCAACTGAAAAAAGATCAAAAGTTTCTTGAAATCATTGGTAATCTGGCCGCAGAAGCCGTAGCCGCGCGACAACTGGAGCAGGAAGAGAAAGAGAAATTACTCAAAGAAAACGAATCGTTGCGGTCCAAAATTGAGAGTATTGGCAGCCCGGGCAAACTTATCGGAAACTGCCGAAGCATGCAAGCTCTTTATGAGCAGATACGGCAAGTAGCCCCGACAGACGCCACCGTTCTCATTCGCGGAAGTTCAGGAACGGGAAAAGAACTTGTTGCCAGTGCCATTCGACAATTGAGTCCACGCAAAGACAAGCCGTTTATCACATTAAACTGTGCGGCGATTCCGGAAGAGCTTGTTGAAAGCGAACTTTTTGGACACGAAAAAGGAGCTTTTACCGGAGCGATCAGTCAGCGAATCGGACGAGCGGAAGCCGCCCATACAGGAACGCTTTTTCTCGACGAGATTGGAGATTTGGCCCCATCGAGCCAGGTTAAGTTACTCCGTTTTCTCCAGGAAAAAACATTTTCACGAATCGGGAGCAATGAAGAAATATCGTCTGATGTCCGCATTATCGCGGCGACAAGCAGAAATCTCGAAAGCCTCATCGACGAAGGCAAGTTTCGACTCGATCTTTTTTATCGTCTGAATGTCTTTCCGGTTCATATTCCCGATTTGAGCAAGCGTCGTTGCGATATTCTGCTGCTTGCGGAACATTTCATTGGGAAATACAATCTTCGGTACGGTAAAAACGTGAAAAGGATTTCCCAGCCGGCGATCAATTTGCTTTACGCCTATGAATGGCCGGGCAACGTTCGCGAATTGGAAACCTGTATTGAGCGAGCCGTTCTGACTTGCTCAAACGACAGTATCAACAGTTACAATCTTCCGCCGTCGCTTCGGTCAGACGCGTCAGGTCCGACGGGCGACGATTTTGCCGATCCTTCCGACTTCAAAACGTTGGTCGCCAATTTTGAGCGGGAATTAATCATTGATTCTCTCGAAAAAAACAAGGGGAACATGTCAGCCGCGGCCCGGGAACTGAACCTGTCGCCCCGGGTCATTCATTATAAAATCGGCATACTCAATATTCACCCGGACTTGTATTCCAAAGATAATTGACCTGCAGATAATTAACCTGCGTGAACCAGATAATTAACCAGCGTGAACGGTCAATTGATCTTGAGCGGCGTCGTCGATAAAAGTATTATGAAAAGCCGGCACCCGGGACACAAGGCGTTTTGTATTTCGTGTTCTGAGTGCCGATATGAACGTCCTGTTTTCAACAAACTATCGCGACGCCATTCCGCCGGCCAAACTATCGCAACGTGATTCCTGCGGCGGCGCACTTTTGGATCATTTCGTCGGGCCAAATGGAGGCCTGAACCTCTCCGATGTGAGCACAGCGAAGGAAGAACATGGTCAGACGCGACTGGCCGATTCCGCCGCCAATCGACAACGGAATACGATCCTCCAGGAGAGCGCGGTGAAAATACAGATTCTTTCGTTCGGAACAATGTTCTTTGTCGAGTTGTCGCAACAGCGCTTCGCTGTCGACACGAATTCCCATTGAAGAGACTTCAAAGGCGGAATCGAGTACCTTGTTGTACAGGACGATATCGCCGTTGAGTCCGAAATATCCGGGAGCGGTTTCCGTACTCCAGTCGTCGTAGTCCGGAGCACGTCCATCGTGTTTGACGCCATTGGAAAGAGGATGCCCGATTCCAATGATAAAAATTGCGCCATACTCTTTCGCGAACAGGGATTCGCGTTCCTTTACGCTTTTGTCCGGATATTTTCGGAGGAGGTCTTCGGCGTGAATAAACGTAATTTTTTCCGGAAGTATGGGTTTGATGTGAGGATAGCGGACATAAACATCCTGTTCCGTTTCGTAAATACAGGCATAAATTTTTTCGACAATCGCCTTAAGAAAGTCGAGCGTTCGATCTTTCTTTTGGATTGTTCGTTCCCAATCCCATTGGTCAACATAAAGGGAATGAAGGTTGTCAAGTTCTTCATCGGCCCGAATCGCGTTCATATCGGTGTAAATACCGTATCCTGCGGGAATACCGTAAGCGCCGAGTTTCATTCTTTTCCATTTTGCGAGGGAATGAACAACTTCGGCCCGCTTGTCCGACATATCTTTAATCGGAAAAGCAACAGCGCGTTCCACGCCGTTCAGATCATCGTTGATACCGGTTCCCGACAAGACGAACAGCGGGGCGGTGACACGTCGCAAACGAAGAGCCGACGACAAACGCGTTCGGAACATATCCTTTTGTACTTCAATTGCCTGTTCCATCATCTCCGGCGGAAGGGTTGGAACATATCCGGTTGGTAAACATAATTGCATGACTAACTCCTTTTTTCTTTTTTCTTTTTTTGTTTTCTTTTTTTATCTGTTGATCAATGTTGTTTTTATCATTTTTTGTTGATTCAGTTTTTGTCTGAGTCGCGATGTATCATCGC
>JAQVID010000215.1 GCA_028695865.1 Thermoguttaceae bacterium
ACTCCCACATCTTCGTCTGGAACTCGTCTTCAATCAGGCGGACTTTCCAAAGTTCGTTCGTTGTATTGAGATTATCGATGTTATTAGTCCCGTTGACGTAAATAATATTGAATTCGCTTCCCTGACTGTCGTAACCGAGCATATTGAACCAGGCGTCCAGAACCTGATTGTCCTGTTCCATTCCTTCGCTTGTTTCCTTACCGGGCCGGTTCCGCCAAATAATCAGAACGCGTTGGCCGTCGAGCGTCGTACCGGTAACCGACCGGAACCACCAGCCCCCCTCCTGGGTTCGTCTTAACTTCCCGTCGAGGATAAGTTTCCCGTCGATATCACGTTTGAATTTCGCCGTGAATCGTTGGCGGCGATCTCTTCGTAAAACTCTTCGGGCACGCGATCCAGAGTAATACAGTAGTTCGTTTCGACGACAAATTTCTTTTTGAGCCAGAGTTTCTTTTGAAAATCTTCCAGTTGGGCCAGGAAGGTTATAATCTTTTTCGCGATTCGGCGAACGGCGCGCAGTTTTGAAAGATACTGTTCCACCCGAGGCGTCGTTTCATTTTCTATATCGTCCAGATACATGATCTCATTCTTAATGAAGAAATCGAGTTCACGACGGAGGAAGGTACCAAGGTCTTTGTGGATGAAATAATCGAAGCTGTTTCGGGCGGCATAACGTTTGAGATGATGAGTCAGGACGGAATATTCGGCTTCCCCATCGTCTGTTTTTGTGTATGACTGAAAGAGTTCTGTTTCTATGCCGGACAGTCGGGACGACTGTCCGGAAGATGCGGGCGAAACGTCCGCGCTCCAGTCCTCGCTTCTCGCAGATTTCAACGTTTCATCCGCAAAACCGATTAAATCGTCCTGTGTTGGGGGCTTTGTCTGACCGGAACGTTGATCTTTCGGCCAGTCGTTCATGATCGCCGGTCGATATTCAAACCGAATGGTCAGTTCGCCGTTCTCTTCTGTACAGAAGTTGTCTTTCGCTAAAATAAAGACCCGATTCTTCTCTTCGCTTGCTTTGATATTACCATGTTCCCCTTCGGTCGCATCGATCAGTTTGAAATGAACCCGACGATTCGACGGCGTTCGAAAACAGTAATCACGCAGATATTCACAGGTCTTGACATAATACTGATCGGCATTCGCCCAATGGAGCTTGACCTCTTCCCCTTCATAAGGAATCGCGTAAACGCCCTCTTTATAGACCCGTTGGCTAATAAAATCGCCGTCGCTGTAATATCGGGAAAAGAAATGATAGAGCGCGTCGTAAACATCGCACTCAACCTGCTTCATGTCAATCGATTCGGACAGTTTTTCCCGCTGTTCCCTGACCACCTTGGGGACGGTTTCCGGGTCAACACCAAGCGTCTGAGCCTGTTTGATCGCTTCGTTCAATCGCTTTTGAACGTCCTGTTTTTCAACCGGTGTATATTCCGTCAAAGCGTCCTTGACTTGCGTTAACAGATCGTTTTCCAGAAACTCGGTAATCTCCTTGCTCCGCATGTGCATAATGCGATAGAAACCGAAATCAAGGTCCGGCTGATCCAGTTGGAACAGCTCTTTGAGTTTTTCAACGAGTAAGGCACGAGTTTCTTCAATAGTCGGCATTTTTATTCTTTCCTTATTTATTTGGAACCACGGATTTCACGGATGAACACGGATTTTTTGATATCATATCCGTGAAAATCGTGGTTTCAAACCTACTATTCATTATATCATTTCAAAGGAAATAAGCAAGATAGGCGTGATTTTCGTCTTTGGGCTGTCCAATTGGGTCTGGAGACTGGAAATCATGGCTTCACGACGCTCTTCGATCTTGTCCTGAACGGCTAACACTCCTGACGCTGTTCGGCCAAATATCGCCGCCGATCACGAAGCGACATGAGAGAAATATCCTCTTTTGACCGGCTGAAACGTCAAATAATACGACTGTGAAAGCAGTCCGATTGAACGAAATGTGTAATCCTCATCGTTGAATTCATGATCCTGGGAATAATAATACTTCAACAGCCGCCAGAAAAGTTCGGTCGTTTCATTCAATTGGATTGTTGTGTTTTTGAGCCGAAGTTGAAAACGCTGTCGAATCTCCTCGTCAAATTCCTGACAGAGTTTATGTTTGGCTGTGGTCATTTTGGACTGAATCGTTTCGGAAAGCGAATTTTGAAGCTGTGTAAAACCTTTTTCGAGTTCCGCTGTTGTTCGGCAACTCTTGAGAATATCGACGATCTGCTTTTCGATTCTCTTTCCTGACTGCAAGGAACCGAACACTTCGTCAGACGCGTTAAAAACACCGTCAAACAGTTTGAGTCGTTCTTTATAGAGCGAATGCAGTTTGACGTCCGCCGTGTTACTTTCGTCAAGGAAGTTAATAACAACAACCTCATGTTTCTGTCCATATCGATGACAGCGTCCGATTCGGGACTCCAGCATCGCCGGATTCCAGGGAAGATTGTAATTCACCACAGTGAGCAGAACGGCAGATCAAGACCAATCGCGGCGGCATCGGTTGCGACAAGAATTTCCGCGTCGTTGGCAAAGGTATCGAAAATTGCCTGACGTCTTTGAATATTACGATTTGTCGATGTTTCAAGCAGACGGGACGTCTGCTTACCCAGATGCGGACAAGACGTCCGCGCTCCGGCCTTACCATTATAAAGGAGGACTTTCCCGGTATAACCGTTCTCCTCCAACTGATGAACAATGTATTCCTGCGTTCGTATGGATGATGTAAAAATAATCGCTTTCCGATTTGGATTTCAGTAACAGAACATCATCCGACTTTACCGATTTTTCAATCTCTTTGAGACGCAGAAGAAACGTTTCCAGCGTTCCGATCAAAGCGGAGAGTGACGAAGCCGCCGACTTTTTGACGGTTAGGGCAAAGGAGCCTTTACTCACTTTCGGAACGGAAAAACGCGATTCTTTCCCGAAGAGATATCCGTTAATTTCGCGAAGGAGTTTCTCCTGTTTTTTATCCGAACGATAAGAAATGGTTACCGACCGCCGACCGGGCAGATTCATAAACGGCAGAACCTGACGACGGAGCGTTCGTTTAAAGTAAGGAGTCAGTTGTCGATGCAGTTCCTCTTGTCGTTCCGGATCACACGAGTGAACATAACGGTCATAAAAGACCTCGGCATTGGGAAACGCTTCCGGATCGATAAACTGCATAAGAGTCCAGAGTTCCATGAGCGAATTCTGTAGCGGAGCCGCCGTCATGAGTATCTTGTGAAAAAAGGCAAAAGCCGACAGTAACGCCGAACCCGCCATGTTTCCACGTATTTTTGAGAAGCTGTGCGTCATCAAAAACAACAAGATTCAAAGCGACCACCGCCGCGTCGATCTGGTGTGGATTCAGATCAATCGGAATATCCGCCAGTGTATCGACGACACGATTAAACGCGTCCACCTTCCGTCGGGTCAATTCAAAGGTTATCGCCTGGGCTTGATAGGGGGGGAACCATTGAACTTGTATTATTTTCTCCCATAAGGAAAATTTCCTAAAATAACGGAACAATCGTCTATTATCGTCATTTCCTTTTTATTGTTTCGTAAAATTTTCAGTTTTATCCATGTAATTTTCCTTTCCTGTTACAATTCTATTGTAAACAAAATTTTGGCTATTGTTTCGACAATAGTTACGAGAGTCTGCCAACGAACAATAGGCGGTGTATCTTTTGGCGTATGAGTAACGTTTTGTGTTTCGATATTATCCAAAAACCATTGGGAAGTAAACACGATGGCCGGTATCCCATTTTGCAGAAACAGGGTATGATCGCCTTGATACCAGGGCACGCCTTCGACAAGCTCGTCGTTTTCGTTAATGAGATTCAAAGCGCTTTGATGAAGATTACTTGGCAAATCGAACAGGGACACGGCTGTTTTACCTTTGTCATATCCGGCACAGTCGATATTAATATTAAGTGCAATTTTGTCAAAGTGATTTTTGTTTGCATTTAGAAACGCCATTTGGCCGGGAACGGCATAATAGTCCTCACCGTTGATGGCAAGTAATTCAATCGTTTTATCATCGAACGAAAAGTCTTTCAAATACTCGGCCAGCAAAAGGAGAACAATCATGCCTGTTGCGTTGTCAATAGCTCCTGGTGTTCCCATTTTAGCGTCGATATGTGCGGTTATGACAATTCGATTTCGGGGATTATTTCCTTTTTTGCCTGTAACATTGCATCCGAAAGAAGGAATCCGTGTCGCGACAGAATCAAGTCGAACCGATTGTCCGCAACAGGTCAGAAGTCGATTTCCTTCTTCTTCCGTCATGAAGACGGAGGGAATATCAAAATCGCCATCTTCTATCATGGGAAAAGGATAGACGCCGCCCGCCAAGGCCGAATGTCGCGCCGTTGCCGTAATAATCGCGGAAACACCGCTCTTTTCCAACGCCGCAATCATTCGCTTATGTTCGTCCGGATTGTAAAACACAAAATTCTTCGGCATAAGCGGCTCTTTGGCCAACTCGCCATGAAGTAAGACAATTTTTCCAGAAAGATCGTTTTGTTCCAGTTTCATGATGGAATCGGCTTCGACAAGTTGACCGTAAACGGAGCAGCCCAACGAATAGGGACTTGCCTGGACTTCAAAGGATTGAGTCTGACAAACGAGGGTCGCCCCATTAGTATTCCAATCGAGAGCGGTGAAAGACGTTTCTTCCGTCTGCCATCCAAAAGTCGTCAATTTGCGTTTAAAAAAGTCGGTGGCGTCCTGATTGCCGATGGTTCCCACGCAACGAGAAGGCAATTCATTACAGAAAAAATTCAAATATTGACTGATCAGACCTTCGTAACGTTCCATCATATTTTGCCTTTTAAGTATATTCAAGATTCGCAAATCAACCAAGTCTTTTTCGCGCAGCTCATAGCCGGAATGAAAGAGTAATTGTCCATCAAGCGAAATACAAGGAAACATACGCCCATCAAAAAGAACATTTGTAAACCAGTCTGCTTGAAAATCATACCATCCGCCTTTCCCGTCAGACTGCCGAGCGCTTCCATCGGCCGCCATCGTTAACGGATGAATGTCGAGAAATCCCAAACGGTCATGATAAAGTTCAATACGTATAGGACGCCAATCGGTCGTAATACGGTAACCGTTATGCAGTAATAGAGTCAAGAGTCGGTCAAAATAGGTATCGTCGAAATCAATGTCCAAGTCCCGATGTTCCCGATTCTGCTGACCAGATAAAAAATCGACACCCCAACCTCCGTCAACCCAATATCGCATTCCCAAAGTATTTAGATAATCCAATATAACGAAAGCATCACTCTTCGTAACAAATTCTTTTGACATAAAACGATCTCCTTCCAGTTCCTTATTTTACCCGGAATCTTAGGATTTACAATAACGATTTCCAATCGAACAAATTTTTTTCGAAACTTTTCGAAATTTTCGTCATTCTTCCCATCATTTCGCTTGATGTTTTAACACAGCGTCTATCATGTCTAACGTTGAATGAACGTAAACCAATTACAGACAACGCTTGGGAGAATTTAGAATGTGTATTATAGTTGTCAAACCGGGAGGAGTTGAATTTCCGAACGACGGGATTCTTGATTATTGCTTTCGACGTAATCCGGACGGGGCGGGGATTATGCTCGCCGATCAGAGCAGGCTCACGATTCGCAAAGGGCTCATGACACGGGACGAGTTTTTCGACGTCTATCATGATCTGAAAGAGCGGTTTCCCGAAAGTCCGTTTATCCTGCACTTCCGCTGGTCAACTGGCGGTGGGGTTCAGCCGGGATTATGCCATCCGTTTCCGATTGACTACCGAAAAAAGGTTCTTATGGCCCGACAACCGTCGAATGTAAGAATCGCGGTTGCGCACAACGGTGTCATTTCCAACTGGAGCGGGATCGACGCAACCGTTTCCGATACATTGCTTTACGTCAAAAATGTTCTGTATCCGGCGTTTCGGGACGATCCGCGATATCTTTGTATTCCGGAAAACAGAAAACGAATCGCCGGTGAGATTAACGGTTCCCGATTGGCGTTAATGACGGCTTCCGGGGCGATGTGTACAATCGGCGGTTTCTACAAATACGACGGGATTTATTATTCGAAAGCCGTGAGCCACGGCGGGCAAATTGCGCTACCGCGCAGAATAAAATAATCCGCTCCCGTTGGTCGCTATTTTTATTGTTGTTTTAGTTCGTTTAAATATTTATCA
>JAQVID010000216.1 GCA_028695865.1 Thermoguttaceae bacterium
AACGGAAAGAGTGCTATCGCTGAGGCCGTCTTTTCCGCCCGGGTTTTCGAAAACGGAAATGTCCCGTGGAGCGCCAAGCATTTCAACAACAAAATCGACCAAGTGCGAACCGAAGTCATACATACCGCCTCCACGATACGTTGCGAGCCACTGGCGAAAAGACGGACTGACATCATACCGATTCATATTCGCTTCCAGTCCGGTAATTTCACCCAACCAACCATTTTGAACCGCTTTGACCGCGAAACGAACTCCCTGATTCGAACGGAACATGTAGCCCGGCTGCATAATAACATTGTATTTGCGACAGACGTCAAGTAATTGACGACATTCTTCGAGCTTTTGCCCAAGCGGTTTATCGACATGCAAATGCAATCCACGCTTGGCACACTTGATCGCCGTTGGAATGAGTTCAGTCATTTCCGTTTCTACAGCAACGGCTTCCAGACCGGGCAAGTCAAGAAGCTCTTCCTGCGACATCCACGGAACGTTTTTGTATGGTCCCTTGTCGCGATACTTCTTTTCCAGATCAGCCGATTCGGGCGCGACCCCCAAAACTTCATAATAGTCGTGAAGTAATTTCAGAGACGCAATTTTGCCAATCGCGTGCTCGTGACGAACGCCTATTTGGGCAATTTTGATTTTCTTGAACGGCATGTTTTTTTCCTTTTGTTCGGCCTGAACCATTGCGGAAGCGGCAAGTGCCATTGCCGCGGCGCTCATTCCGGTATTTAAAAAATCTCTTCGTTGCATTGGTAGTACTCCTGTAATATCTGTCGAAATATCTGTCGTCGAACATTGACATAAGGAGCGATTCACCATCCGGCTCCCTGCCTGAAATGTTTTATTCCCGTACGAGTTTATTTGACTTCAGGAACGTCGTAAGGCTTACGATATTCCGGACGCCACAGCGCTGCCGCTTCAGGACAGCCCAGTATCGCTCCGGTCTGTGGATCAATGTCAAGCTTTCTGCTTCCCAAGGCCAGCGAAATGAGTCCATAATGAACAAGCAGAGTACTTTTTGCGGCGGCCCAGGCAGGCGCATTGGGTTCTTTTCGCGAACGCATGCAATCGATAAAGTTATCCAAATGATCCTTGTTGGGATAACGTCCGTATTCACCGAACGGGGAAACCGGCTTGCGGTCTTTCGTTCGAATAAACACCTGCCAACCGGCACCGAGTCGGCCAATGACCATGAGTCCTTTCAGTCCGTAAATTTCCACTCGTGTTG
Source organism: Thermoguttaceae bacterium (assembly GCA_028695865.1). GTDB lineage: Bacteria > Planctomycetota > Planctomycetia > Pirellulales > Thermoguttaceae > JAUNBG01. The sequence continues at coordinate 1,232 of JAQVID010000216.1, forward strand.
AATTTTGCATCCAGTACGGGAACATATCGGACTGGCGAACAACATTGTCGGTTTCGAGCATGTAGGGGAGTTTTTGAACTTGCTCAACATTCACGACCATCTTCCCAAAATCGTAAACAACCGATTGCGTATCGGGCGTATTACGTCCTCCCGGATTCAAATTATTACCGCCGACACAATAAGCCGATTTCGGATAGCCCAAGCCAAGTATCCAATGGGTCATGTCGATCTGATGAATTCCTTGCAGCCCCATAATGCCCATACCAAATTCTTTGAACCACTGCCACCGTTTAATATAGATTGACGAGTAATCGCGTTTGGGAGCCGGCCCGTTCCACAGGTCCCAATTGAGCGAAGCCGGTACGGTTTCACCGGTCGGAAGTTCAGCTGGCGGCTCGTCGGTCCACATGTTATGAATACGGCAAAATTGGATGTCGCCCAACTTCCCTTCTTCAATAAACTTTTTGGCCGAAACACAATAAGGAGTCGATCGCGTTTGTGTCCCGACTTGCAGAATGCGATTGTATTTTTTAACCGCTTTCACCAGTTGCTCCGTTTCCCAAGGCGAATGAGCGACCGGCTTTTCGACATACACATCCTTGCCAGCCATGCAGGCCAGAACAGATTGCGGCGTGTGCCAGTGATCCGGAGTCGCAATAACGACGCCATTGACGTTGCGGTCATTTAAAGCCTTATCCAATTCTTGCGTGACAATTGTTTTGGCGTCGGGGCGGGTAAGCTCGCGAGCTTGCGCTTGTGCCCTGACGAGATTGGCATCGACACAATACAAAAAGCGAACGTCGCCTTGCTCCCGGTCCATAAGCGGACGAACCAAACCGTAAGAACGCGATCCGCTTCCCACAACCGCCAAATTGATACGATCATTGGCCTGAGCGCTAAACACAGACCGCGAATTGGCCAACAAGGTAACACCAGCGGCAGCAGTGGCCGCTTTCGAAATAAAACCACGTCGATTAATGTTCTGCACTTGCATTCTCCTTGCATGTTTGTCTGTTAATATGATTTTGTGTATTATCAATAAAATAACCCGGTGGATTAAATTATCGTGATTAACCGCTTATTACTCCGGCAGTGGCTTGCCTTTGGTTTCAGGCATGAGCCAAATGATTAAAATTCCAATCAAAAAGATCGGCGACATAACGGCACCGGCCCAGCGAAACGGTTCAACCGTGTGCGCAAACACCAGCGACGTAAGCAGACCGAACACGGCGGCCCCTCCGGCTGAGAGATATCGACCCGCGTTATAACAGAACGATACGGCAGTCGACCGCAGTCGCGTTGGGAACAGCTCCGGGAAATAGATTGTGTATCCGGTTAACAGTGAGCCTATCGCAAATCCCATGAGCGGCGAATATAAAAACAGTTCGGTGGAACTGGACGTCTTGAGAAATACGAGCAACACACTGATAATAGCCAGCGACTGAAAAAAGGTAAACGTCCAGCGTCTTCCAAAAATATCGGTAACGACCGCGAAAAGATACATGCCGAAAAAACTTCCAACATTGATCATGATGGAAGTCAAAGCCCCCATCCGTTCGACTCGTTTGCGAATGATTTTTTGCGTTTCGACCGGCTGTTTGGCAATCAGTGCAGGAATTTCCGCTGGAGAAACCTGTCGCGTGTCGACTCCAACTTAAGCCAAAGCGCTGGAACGGAAAATCGAACGGTTCAAGTCAACGGCAAACATCATAATTCCCCAATAGCCGATAATACCAATCGTGGCAAGGAGCATGCCCATAACGACACGATAACGCATGGTACGGTCGCCAAAGAGTTCGAGTATGGAACCTGTCTTGCGCCCGGATTTTTTCGCTTCCTGTTTCGCCTTAACCCAGGCTTGCGGCTCTTTGAGCCAACCCCAATTGAATACGGCCAGAACAAGCGGAATATAGCCGAGCAGAAACGCGTAGCGCCACGGCGACTGCGTGAGTGTTCCCGACGAAATAAGCCAGACAATCGCAAACATCGACAGTGCCGCGCAAATATTGGCGGCTGCCGCGGCGGCCTGCATGATCCCCGAGGCAATCGGGCGCGTTCGATTGGAAAGTGTTTCGGCAATTAACGTTGCGCATACGGCGAATTGACCTCCTGCCCCCAAACCCGACAGAAATCGATAAAGCAGGAAAAGCCAAAGCGAATGCACATTTCCGGTGAGTCCGGTAAACACGGTAAAGAAAAAGAGCGAAACGATCATGATTCGTACACGACCATATTTATCGGCCCAGATTCCGAAAAAAATACCTCCTGTCGCCCAACCGATGAGCATGAGCGCGGTCGCCCAGCCGCTATAATAACCAACTTGCGGATCACCTTCGGCCAAATTCATGAGTTCCGCAACGGCCGGAGCACGGTTTACCGCAAACAACTGCTGATTGAAGCAGTCCAAAGCCCAACCGAGTGAGCATAAAACAAGGACAATCCAGTGGTAGCCGGTCATTGCACCCAGCCAGGACTGCGCTGCTGTTTCAGAGGAACTGCCGGATACGTTCGTTTGACTTGCATTCGTATTCATGGGATCAACTTTCGTCATGTGTAAAAAATTCGGTGAATTCATTTTCTGGTAAACCGCTTTGTATACATGATATCATACAGAATCGCACGACCGAAGGCAAGAAAAATCATGTTCAAAAACGTCCAATATATGAAATTGAACAATCTGAAGAAGCCTGACGCAACCGTTTTCCGAAGATAGAAGATAAACGGTTACGCGAATCAGGAAAACACCGGACGTACAGCAGCCGTCCGGAAGTTACAGAGAATTAAGGGTCGTCATCGAATAAAACCGTGGCGACTTTGTAAACGTTCTGGTCAGAGAGAAACCGATTCCCCGCCGACAGCCGACCCCATGGCTCCCCAGATACCCCAAAGAGATTCACCAACGAATTCATAGTGATTGGAAGTCATGCCTGTTTTCGTATTGATTTCCGTTGCGGTGAGATTCGGATTACCGACATTGATTGTATCGGAAACGAAACGAACCGAACCATCGACCATGGCCACGTTGACTCCGCCTTTGTGATAACTGCTGACCGTTGCGATGGAAGTAGCAGATACACCCGATAAACTGGTCGTACCACTCGAACAGAACGGTGTGTTGGGGGGCGCCATGGTATTGAAGCAAGTTGTCCATGCTCCCAGATGATATAAAACGCCAACCATGTAATACCAGTCGCTTGGCTTGACCGCCGTTGCCAAAAGGCCCGGATCATTGGAATCACGCGCCGCCCCGATACAGGCAGCAGGACTTGTGTTCGTGGCAACATAGATTCCCGTTAGTCCTCCTTGATAACGATATTTTACGTAGTCCAAAAGCAATGATTGATCATAACAGATACCTTCTGAAATAAAAACCGTATTGCTTGTACCGTCCGTAATGGTCGCAAAGGTAACCTTGACTTTATCGGCATTCTGAAAAGCGCCTCGCGGAGTATTATACGGGGCCGGACAAGGCATATCGCCCCGACACGCCCGGTAACTGGACGGACACGCTTGACCTTTGACACTTCGAGCGTTCGCGTCGGAAGGACACCAGAAGGCCGAAATCGGCTGACCGGCACAGTTCATGCTTCCTCTCGCGGTTATAATAGACGTATTGTTAAGTTGCATGTCATTGTATGCCATGTCGAATACGACCTGTTGCTCAATGAAGGGAAGTGTCGGAACAAGCCAGCCGATATACTGCTTCCAATATTGCTGCCCCACAAGTCCTTCGCCCCAACCGGGAACACTACCGATCGTCCAATTCAAACCGAGCTGGACATTCGCCGGTGGCAGGTAACCATGAACATCGTAATGATTATGCTGGGCCAAAGCCAATTGTTTCAGCTTGTTTGTACATTCCATTCGCCTGGCCGCTTCCCGCGCCGCCTGTACCGCAGGCAGCAGAAGCGCAATCAAAATACCGATGATCGCGATGACGACCAAAAGTTCCACAAGTGTAAAAGCACGGGTCTTGCAAATGAGACCCACAGAGCGGGTATTATCCCTGCCCCCCTGTTTAACAAACATTTTTTTCATCAAATGTCTCCTTCTCAAAACATGAACAAAAACATATTTACAGCATGTATATGTCAGAAAAGTACGATAATCTTACAATTAAAACAAGACTCTCTATTCAATCGTTGATTACTTTTCACCCCATACATATTCATATTATCATAAACGAACAGAAAAAACAAGGGACATAATCGTAAGTTACTAAAATATTATACAATCCCATTTAGGTAAATCCAAATCTTGACTTGAGGCCAAACTCGAAGCGCGGGAGAAAGACTTCCGGTTCGACCTGTTACTTTGAAAGGGAGTAGAAAAAATTGCCAGTGTCTTTCAATGAAAAGTTTGCTCTAAATCGAACACGGCAAACCTGTAACGTCAAATCTTTCAAACTGCCTAATTGATATAAACATATTGTTCAGAGAAGAAAAAAGTAATAAATTCGGCTGCGAGAATTGGCCTTCATGTTTTTTTGTCTGTTTTGGCATTTTCATTTTCGACAAGTAAATAAGACAGCCTGATTTTGGTTTTTCCAAGTCGTAAGGCATCGGTAAGTTTCATCCGGCGAAACCGACACAATTATTACATTCCTTAAAAGGGGACCATAATGCAAGATTTTGCGAACAAATCAGAAAGACAATTGGACAAAGACGCTTGGCTCGTGAAGGCAAGAGAAGCGCTTGAACAAATTCCAGAGGATACCCTGGCTTTACATCTTGTTGAGAAACGAACAATTCTTCTGGCACTCATTTTTGTTCAAGGAAACCGTTCTCGCGCAGCCCGACTACTCCAGATCAGCAAGCGAAACATCTATCTGCACTTTCTTGTTTTTAAAGCCTCAAATCCCCATGGAATTGAGGTGTTTGAGAATCGTTTTGATTTTTTCCGGTTTTAGTCGGTCCGGGCAAATACGCAATAATTCTCTTTCGAGTAATTGAA
>JAQVID010000217.1 GCA_028695865.1 Thermoguttaceae bacterium
GACTATTATGCTTGCAATTTGTGTTAATACATGGTAAATTAAATATATGTTACTGTATGGTAGACTACACGCAGGAAACAGAGAGCGACTATTTGATTTATGTACGTTATCTCATTGCGTCATTCTTCGATGCTGCGCACTGAGTTTAATGCGATATGTCATCATTTACATGTTTAATCCTCTTGTTTCCTGATAAAAGCGCGGAACACCAAAAAAATGTTTGTATCATTAAAATAGTGGAATGGACTTTGTTTAATCAATGTACTTTTGACGAAAGGATAACCTAACGTGAAAAAGCGAAATGTTGAATTAGGTAAGCTGGGCAGCAGTCGTTTTGGGGACGTTCTTTGCAAGAACGGTGCTTTTACTTTGGTGGAGCTTTTGGTCGTCATTGCGATCATTGGTATTTTGATTGCGATTCTTTTGCCGGCGGTTCAGGCGGCTCGTGAAGCTGCCCGACGCATGCAATGCACGAACAATCTCAAGCAGATGGGGCTTGCCTTGCATGGTTATCATGATATTCACCAATGTTTTCCGAAAGGGTCTTCGCTCTCCGGTATGCCGGTAGGTACGCTGTATAACGGATACCCTACCAACGCGGTCAATTGGAAAGTTCCGATTCTTCCCCACATGGAACAATCGCCCTTCTACGATAAAATCGATTTCACCAAGACGCTGTTTTGTTCCGTGACTGTTCCGGCAGTAAATTACGCTGCCATGGCAAATGTCGTTGTACCGGCGTTCGATTGCCCGTCAGATCCGGTCGAGCAATTCATTACCCAACAACCGTATACTCGTGGCAATTGTCACAATTACAATTGTCCAACGCAGACATCTTGTTATGTTGGCATTGCCGGAGCTCACGCGGATCCTCTGGGGCGGACGAATGTTTATGTCTCTTCAGGTTCAGGGTATATATCCAATACAGGAATGCTCTGTTGGAACGAGTACAAGAGTATTGCCGACGATTTGGACGGGACGAGTAATTCACTCATGGTTGGAGAACAATCCGGTTTGCTGGAAGGTGTCGGAGCCCAAGCAGGGGAGCTCTTCTTCTGCCGATCAAATTACGCGGGGCACTGGGCCGGATCGTGGACCAGAATTACCAATCCCGATTCGGGTAACAATTACAATGTTCAGCATGTAATTGATTTGGCGTCCTCCAATACCAGCCCGGGGACAATTTACGCCACGGGCATTACGACAGTTTATTATGCGATTAACTACAAAACAAGAGCTTCGTTGGCCAGTGATACATACATGTGCAATACGGTTCTCAATTCGTTTCACCGAGGAGGAATCAATGGTCTGATAGCCGACGGCGCCGTACGCTTTTTCTCCGACCAGACCAGTATGGACTTGTTACGGCGATGGGCTTGCGCAAACGATGGAATGGGGCTTGAGTAATTTACTTGCCCCGCCCCAAGTCCGTGTGGTGTATGGGGGGCAATGGGCTCCATTAACGGAGGAGAATCAGTTGCTCTCTGACAACCCCATGATTTTACGGGCGTGTGATTTTCTTTTTCAGACGTCCGTAAAAGGATTTCCTTGACCTGTTTTTGGGTAAACGCAAGTGGAAACAGTTCTCCTGTTTCCACGACCGGGAGAATTTGTTGTGGACGTTTACCAAAAAGAATCAGATAGAAACCGAGCCGGAAACGTATTACTTGTCGCAGGGCCAAAGCTGTTCCCTGAAAAATCAGGACAGTTGCCGAACCGCTTCGAACAGAGTGATTCCCACACTGACCGCAAGATTCAAACTCCTAATGTCCTGCCGAACAGGAATACGCAAGCAACGGGCTCCTTGCTCTTCAAGCATGGATTCCGGCAGACCAACCGATTCAGGACCGTAAACGAAAACATCGCCGGCGTGAAACTCCTGCTCGAAATAGAGTGAAACGGCTTTCTTGCTGAAAAACCACCAGTCAGGCTTGCGATTACGCCGCGAGGTTTCTTCCGTTATTCGTGTTTGCAAATGATTCCAATCGTTGACGACCTCAAAGTTGAGTTTGGGCCAATAATCCAATCCGGCGCGTTTTAATTTGTGGTCTGTAATTTGGAAGCCCAGCGGGCGAACGAGCCACAGTTTCGCCCCCAATCCCACACAGGTCCGACCGACCGAACCGGTATTGTTTGGAATTTCCGGATGATATAAAACGACGTGAAACAGAGGCGCTTCAGAAAAATCGTTTTGCGATCGTTCCATTTCAGTTTCTGCCGTGTTTGGTCCGATGACGTTCACTCCTGCCTCGTTTTCTTTATTGCATCGCTTTGCATATTACCAATACTCTTCAGGGCGGCGAAAGACTTCGCTGGCAATAAACGCGGACATCACTCCTTCCGGCGTTGAAATCAGCTCACGGAAATGATCAATACACGCGCGGGTTTTTTCGCTGTGCGCGTTCGTGTCCGTCGTGACATATTCAGACGCCTCGCCCCGTGTGGGTTTGGCAGCAGGCTGTTCACCGGCGGCGACCATGGGGGGAATAGCCATGGTGGTCTGGACGGCTGCAACAGACGCAAACGGATCAAATGGTGGTGCATATCCCGGCGACCGGTGCGGATATTCGGTCGCGTGATTATCAACATCGTCATTCAGGGAAAGCCCAGCGTTTTCCGCCATAGAGGCTTCCAAATCACGCTGTTTCATTGCGTTTTGTCGAACTCGCAAAAATCCGGCAATCAACTGTGGTCCTAAAACGAAAATAGCAACGATTATTAAAGGAATTAAGTCTTTCATAAAATATCCCCTGCAATAGCACTCTTTTTGATTGACAAAGCGTATATCACCGCCTCTGCATTTCTCCATTATAGCACAAGTGGGGCAGGCAGACAAGAAAAAACTCCCTTTTCCCCCTATTTTCACGTTTTTTTCCTCCCGTTCACAGGCTGGTGTGATCTATTTGCTCGTTTTGGTAAGATAGTCAAGCCCGTAATGGAGGTCGCTCGACCGGAATTAGGGAATTGCGTGGCCGGAATTAGAGTGTGTTGGCACTGATTCGAACCGCTTTTGCCCTAATTGCGCTCGTTTCACTCGCTCCATATACGGGCTTGATGAATTTTCGTCAGCCCCCAAATCAAGGTCCATTGCGACCAACAAAGCCCGTACAGGAATGTGTCACGCAAAGACGCGAAGACGCAAAGAAGGGAAGAAGAGGTTTTCAACTAACCATGACAAAAAATCAAATTTATTCAAAAAATAAAATGCTCTCATCGACGCAGTAGTCCCCTTGGCGGCTCTGCGGCTTTGCGTGACAAAAAATACTAAACGCGATGATCGTTCATTTTGCGTGAAATACAATCCTAAAGTTAATACCAACGGGCGAAGCGCCCACGCACTCCCCGCTTTACCCCGCTGCACGTAAAGTCGAAGCGTTTGCGTAAAAAAAACAGGTTTTTCCCTCCGTAAGCCGAGTCGCAAAAACATATAATTGCAAGGATATTCATACATAATAATATACCGATAATATACCGGATGGGTAAAACGCTTCGTCTTTTCACAAGATTACCCAATTTCTAAATAAAGCTGTGATATGCTCCTAAACTTCAAAACTCAAGGCTTAAAATAAAACTTGGCGTGTGGTCAAGTTAAAAGTTGGAGTTTTTTGGGCCCCCCGTTGACGGTTGGAGCGTTTTGGGTAGAATGATTCTATCTTTCGTTGATATGAAAGAGGGGGCAGGTAGCTCAGTTGGTAGAGCACAGGACTGAAAATCCTGGTGTCGCCGGTTCAATCCCGGCCCTGCCCATTTTTTTATTTCTTGTTATTTACGGCACTTGCGATCGTTTTGCTTTATCGGATTTGTTTCGCTTTTTACAAGCGCAAACATGGTATGTACCACGTTTGCGCGAAACTTGGAGGAAACAAATGCCGAAATTACACAACCGCCCACCTAAGTTGTGCCTCAAAAAATCGAACCAGACAGGTTTTGTGAACGTTGATGGTAGGCAAATATATATGGGCAAATGGGGAAGCGAAGCAGATGCCAAGTATCGAGCGTTCATCGCCGAGTGGGCTTCCTGCAATGTTCCCGCTTGCCGTTCGCAAACATCTTCCCAAAAAATAACTCTTGCGGAACTTTTTTCTGCCTATGTTTTGCACCCGCAGAACGCAGAGCATTTAAACGAAGCTGATATGCTTCGCGCAAAACTGGTTATCCGAACAATATTGTCAATCTATCCGACAACGTTCGTTGACGACTTCGGACCATTGCAGCTGGAAGCGGTTCGTGATTACTTTTTTCGGGAAGGTTATACACGTGGGAATAAACGCGGGAAGTATTCTCGAGGATATCTCAACAAGCTTGTAAATGCAATCCGTTCCATCTTCGCTTGGGGAGTATCGCGGCTTCTTGTCAAACGAGATACTTATGAAACGTTGAAATATTTGAAGCCTCTTCTTGAAGGGCATTGCTCAGCACCAGAAACAACGAAACGAGATAATGCAGAGGATAAAGACATTATACCAGTATTACCTTACCTTTTACCGATGTACCGAACCATGATCGAATTGCTTTGCATAACCGCAATGAGACCGTCAGAATTATGCCGAATGAGAGCATGCGATATTGATCGATCTCGCGATGATGGTATATGGCTCTATACGCCAAGCACGCACAAAACAAAGGCGAAAGGAAAACAACGAATTGTTGCATTGGGGGTTCATTCGCAAAAACTTCTTGTTCCGATTCTTGCTTCAAAAACGTGTGGTATTGAATATCTGTTTACTCCTGAGCAGGCACGAAGAGAGCAGTGGGAGCGACAAAGAGCAAAGCGAAAAAGCATGATTACACCAAGTCAACTGAAACGCGATGCCAAACGCATCCGAACACGATTCCTGAATTTGAATGATCATGTTCAGGTTGCTTCTTTGAGCCGTGCGGTTTCTCGCGGAATTAAATTAGCACAAAAAGACGGATTACAGATAACCGCTTGGACTCCGTATTGTATCAGGCATAAAGCTATTACCGATATGGCACTCGTTGAAGGCCCAGTTGCTTCCCAACGTATTGCGGGACATAGCAATTTAAACACAACAAATATTTACAACCATGCAGCATTGCAAGAAGCAATTACCCTTGCCAAAAAATATGGTTAATGGAGAGAAGAAAAATGTTTTGGAATAGAAGCAAGTTTACTGTTCGTGAAATTGTAGAGCAATTTTTGAAAGCCAATACAAACCGATGGAAGAACAATCCAGAAGAGAAGCAATCAACAGCCGATAGATACCGGTTTGTTACAAACAGGTACCTTTTGCCAATATACGGAGATTGGAACGCTGATAAATTCCGCCGCACGCAATTGAGAGGCATTCGTGATCGCATGATTGAGGAAGGGAATTTGTGTAAGCGTGGTCAAAAAAAAACACAAACAACGATCAATACGCAGATTAAAATAATATTTTTGATCTTTGAGTGGGCAGCAAACAAAGATTGGATTACCGATGATACCCTTATCAGTCTTGCACACTTAAGACCTCTTCGAATTGGTGATGATGGTGTTCTTGCGCCGCGAAAAATTGTTTCGGTTCCGGAACAAGATGTAATGAGTGTTGTCAAAATAATGAAAGAGCCACTGGGGGATATGGTGCAAACCCATTGGCTTACCGGGATGAGAAGTTCCGAGGTTTGCCATCTTCGAAAATGTGATATCGTTATAGAAGATAATGGGCTTTGGCGATATCAACCGTATACACATAAAACAGAAACAAAAGGCAAAGAAAGAGTAATTTTTCTTGGGCCAAAATGCCAGGCAATCTTGCAAAAATATTGCGATGAATCAACGGATGAAGAATTTTTGTTTTCTCCGACAAAAACAATGGAGTACATATACAAAAACGCGAAAACAAGAATACCCATGAATCGCAAGTTTAAAGATCATTATATCGCTTCAGCATATTATTACGCTGTTCGATCCGCCGTAATAAAAGCAGGCGTTCCGTACTGGCATCCGCATCAGCTAAGGCATTCTTTTGCAACAATCGTTACCAACCAATATGGTGCTGAGTCGGCAAAAGAAAGCCTTGGTCATTCCACGATCAAAACAACCGAGATTTACATTGATCCTTCTTACGATCGCGTAAGAAGGATTGCAAAGGAGTTAAGCTGATCACTAATCGTTGAATCTTTTCTTGATTGAATTTCCATACGACCAATTGCCCATGATACCGTTGCAATCAAA